>JAAZNC010000031.1 GCA_012798455.1 Chloroflexota bacterium
ACAGGCTGCTTCACTCCTTGAATATCCCCATCTCAAGTGTTGATAAGTCAGTTCACTTTTGAAGTTTCGTCCAGCTTCGGAAAATTTCACAGTTCACTTTTAAAGTTTTTATGTGTCCACTTTTGAAGTTTTCCCAACAGCAAATGTGTGGTTATTTGACAGATAGCGCTGAACCATTAAAATGAAGATACGTTATTGGAAGAGAGAATATTGGTGAATGATCCCTTTGTCATAGGTATCTCTGGAAGTATTGGCAGTGGAAAAAGCCTGGTGCGCCATTTGCTGGCGTTACGTGGTGTCTTGCCGGTGGATGCTGATGAGTTGATCCATTTCTTATTGATGGAAGGCAAAACTGGCTATCACGAAGTCGTTCATGCTTTTGGGAGTGAGATTTTAGAAGATAATGGAAAGTTGGATCGAGAAAAATTGGGAAATTTGGTCTTCAGAGATCCACGCCAATTACAAAAATTGGAAGCTATACTACACCCCCTGGTTCATCAGATCATGCTAGACATGCTCGCGATTTCTCCTTCTTCCTTGATCGTGGTGGAAGCTATCAAACTCTACACTTCGCAGTTATTGCAACTCTGTGATTCGCGTTGGTTTGTCACTGCTACCCTGGACTCACAATTGAGTCGCTTGAAAAAGACCCGGGGGATGGATGTAGATGCCGCAATGCAGCGACTGCACCAGCAGTATTTTCCTGAGGATGCTCAGATTGACTACTTCATTGAGAACAGTGGAAATATAGAAGAAACCTGGGAGCAGGTCAACGGTATTTGGTATGAAATGTGTTCGGAGAACTCCAAATTCCGGGCTACTCTCGATCGATCGGCAAAGAAAGTTCCCCGGGTCATGCTTGATTACCCGGCAATGCAATTAGCAGAACGTCATGCGCTGCAACCATTAATGGAGTGGGCTGCATCCGATTCTCTGCAGGATCCTGTGAACTGGGAAGAAGTGATTTTCAATAAACGCTATTTCGTCAATCGAATCCCATCTTCTCCAAGTGCATTTCTCCTTTGGAAATTTGATCATTTCAATGCCATTGTTTCAATGGATGCAGCCGAATTGGATGAATCTTCCATTCTCTCCGCGTTAGAAGAAATAGAGATGATTGCTTGTTCGTGGTTAGGTAATAATATGATCTTGAACATTAGAAACGGCTCGGGCAGCTTAGAAGAAAAATTGTGTATTGCGGGTTATCATGAATGCAGTACAGATTCATGGAATAGACATCCATTTTTGGAATTTGTTCCAGTAAAGGGAGGTACAATGGAAATCCCTTGGGTTAAACTATTTGCAGATGGCATAGGGAGGTTCATCCCTTAATCTGCAGGAATGATGTAAACTTAAAAAATGCGAGATATTGTTTCTGAGATAATCTTCCTCTTTCAGAGATTTAACTGGCTTACTATTATTGATCTCCTGCTGGTCAGTTTGATCTTCTATACCATATTAAAATTGTTGCGTAATACCCAGGCGCAAACCTTGTTCAGGGGGCTAATCTTCATCGTTATTATTATTATGCTGTTAACGACCCTGGTGAATTTACCGGCATTTTCCTATCTTATCTCAACTACATTGCCGGCTATGTTGTTTGCCATCCCGGTCATATTTGCACCTGAAATTCGCAGAGCGCTTGAGAAGGTGGGACGAGCCGGTCAGAGGAGATTTTTTTCATATAAAGTGAATCAACCGCAAGAGTTGATTGAAGAAGGGATAACTTCGGTAACTTCAGCAGCTCGACGTTTATCTACATTGAAACATGGTGCTTTGATCGTTTTCCAGATATTTGATGATTTGCAGGAATTTATTGATTCTGGTGTTGCAATGGATTCTCAAATCTCCGCGGAATTGATCTTACAGATTTTCTTTCCCAATACGCCTCTACATGATGGAGCAATTATCATTATATCCAATCGAATTCGAGCTGCATCCTGTGTGCTGCCCCTCTCTTCAGTAGGTATTCTAAATGAAAGCCCCGATCACCAATTGGGTTTGCGTCATCGTGCTGCATTGGGCGTCACTGAAAACTCTGACGCGTTAGCAGTGGTTGTTTCTGAAGAGACTGGTGATATATCCATTGCGCATCTTGGCAGAATTATCCGTGATATAAAACCGGAGCATCTGGAAAATGCTCTGCGACCCTTCCTGTTGGATGATGAACGGTTGAATCAACCATTGAATCTCACTGCCATGTTACGTTCATTGTTGGGTATCGAAAGTGATGAAGGGAAGAAGGAATGAGACAGTTATTGAAAAAATTAACCCGTGATCTACCTACATTCCTCACTGCATTCATACTGGCGATCACAATTTGGATCATGGCGGTTAATGCTACTGATCCGGTTGACAGACGTACATATCCTCAGAAAGTTCCGGTGGAGATTGTTGGCAAAGATCCTGAACTTGTTATAACTAATGAGATTCCTGCTCAAGTCACGGTGAGCCTTAGTGCCCCCACATCCCTTTGGGGAACATTGATCGATAATCCCGAACTGATCCATGCCAGTATTGATCTGAGTAAACTGGCCGAGGGAACTTACAATATCGATGTTGAAGTCAAGATTTCAGCGCGCCCCGTGAAGGTTGAGGCAGTTGGTCCATCGTCTATCGAAGTGGTGATGGAACCATTGTATTCTAAATACCTGCCGATTAATCTTGTGCAACCTTCGCAGCCAGCTGTTGGTTATGAAGCGGGTGAAGCGACCATGAGCAGCGAGTTTGCTACTGTCAGTGGACCTTCTTCCCTTGTGGCGAATGTGACGGAAGTGCGTGCCATTTTGGATGTGAGTCAGGCGAATCAGGATATTGACAGGAATATCACCCTGGCAGCTTATGATGAAAACGGAGTTATCGTTGAGAAGGTTTCCATTGATCCGGAACAGGTCCATGTTGCTATGCCGATTTCACAACGGGGTGGTTATCGTAATGTCACAGTCAAGGCAATTGTGACTGGTCAAGTCGCGAGTGGTTATCGTTTAACCAATATCACAGTCTCCCCGTTAACAGTAACAGTCTATTCTGCTGATTCCCAAATTGTCAATAATCTCCCTGGTTATGTTGAAACTCAACCTCTGAATATCAATGGAGCAGGTAAGGATATTAGTGAGTCATTACCCCTTAATTTACCAGCGGGTGTCAGCGTGGTAGGTGAATCAACTATCAAGATTTCCGTCACAGTATCTGCTATTCAAGGAAGTATTACCCTTAATAATCAAACTATCGAACTGGTTGGATTGAACCCGGAATATTCCATATCGATCTCACCGGAAATTGTAGATGTGATCCTATCGGGTCCACTGCCGCTCCTTGATGATCTGAAAGCCAGTGATGTACGTGTTATTCTCGATTTGACCGATCTGGCGCCGGGAACCTATCAGCTAAATCCACGGGTTGAAGTGGATATCCCAGAAATTCTGGTCGAGTCGATTCTACCTGAATCAATTGAAGTCAATATAAGCGTTCCACCTACAGCCACGCCGGGAAATTAATATGACCACACCAATCGTTGCTATTGTCGGAAGACCCAATGTGGGTAAGAGTACATTATTTAACCGTCTCGCCGGAGAACCACTGGCGATTGTGGATGATGTGCCCGGTACTACGCGTGATCGTCTGTTCTCAGAAACGATTTGGAATGGTGTTAAATTTCAGATCATCGACACAGGTGGCATTGACCCGAGTGAGGGTGGCAAAGAACCATTGAGCATCTCATCGGCTGATTTCATTGCCGAAATTCGTTCGCAGGCTATGCTGGCAGTGGAAGAGGCAGATGCAGTGGTCTTCGTTACTGATGCTACAGACGGCATTACACCCGCTGATCAGGAGGTGGCGGAATTGTTGCGCCGCAATCAAAAAAAGCGGGATGGAATTCTATTGCCCCCAATTCATCTTGCTGTGAATAAGGCAGATAATAATGCCTTGCGAGCAACTGCCATGGAATTCTATGCGCTGGGGTTGGGAACACCCTTTCCAATATCTGCACTCCATGGCACGGGAACTGGCGATCTTTTAGATGACGTGGTTGGTTCATTCTCATTGGAGGTTGAACAAGAAGAAGATGATTCCTTTAAGATTGCTATTGTGGGCAAACCCAATGTGGGAAAATCCAGTTTGTTGAACAAATTGGTTGGAGAAGAACGTTCCATTGTAAGTCCCATTGCGGGAACCACTCGGGATGCGGTGGACACCAAGATGGAATTTGATGGCAAATCCATTACGCTCATTGATACAGCTGGAATACGCAAGAAAGGGAAGATTGACCAGGGCGTAGAGAAATATTCTGTGATTCGTTCTATGCGTGCTATCGAACGCTGTGATGTGACGTTGCTGCTGATCGATGCTAGTGAAGAAATTTCTGCGCAAGATACCCATATCGCGGGATATATTCTTGAGAAATGGAGAAGCACCATTGTAGTAGTGAACAAATGGGATCTGGTGGAAAAAGACTCCTACACCATGGACGAATATACGAAAAAGATCCGTGCAGCGTTGAATTTCGTGGACTATGTTCCTGTAATTTTCATTTCGGCTTCCACAGGTCAACGAGTTAATAAAGTGCTACCTCTCGCATTGCAGGTGCAAGAAGAACGGCTTGCCCATGTTGGAACTGGTTCATTGAATCGTATCTTGATGAAAGCACAAGATCTACATTCTCCTACATCAAAAACTGGGAGGATATTACGTATTTATTATGGGACGCAGGTTCATTCCGATCCACCTACTTTCATGTTGTACGTTAATGATCCTCAATTGATGCATTTTACATATTTGCGTTTTCTTGAAAATCAACTCCGTATGACTTTCCCTTATATTGGAACCCCCATCCGTTTTGTATTGAAAAAACGTTCTTAATTTACAGGAGTCGCTATATGCAGGATTCACCGCGCCAAGTTCCACCCATGTTAACAAAGAAAAAATTCTCCTATGCCTTTATTGAAATAATACAAACCATCTTGATCGCTGCTGCATTTTATTTTGCCATTGATGCTGTGATCGATCGGGTGGAAGTCTTCAATGTAAGCATGGAGCCCACTGTGATGCAAGGAGAAGTCATTTTTGTAAATAAAATTGCATATAAATTAGGAGATGTTAAGCGCGGTGATATCGTGACATTTCATTTCTCGCTGGACCCCAAAATTGACTATATTAAACGAGCAATTGGGTTACCTGGAGATGAAGTGAGTATTAATGATGGCAAGGTTTATGTGAATGGATATGAACTGGTAGAACCGTATATTCATGATCTTACCAGTGGTGATGGTATGTGGGTGGTTCCGGTTGACATGTATTTTGTGATGGGCGATAACCGCCTAGAATCGGCAGATTCTAGGAGCTGGGGTTTTGTGGCTAAAAATGACCTAATTGGGAAAGCATTGGCTGTCTATTGGCCCATAACCCATGTTCGGGTATTGAACCATTATGATTTGCTTCCCCAGGTTCAATGATTACTATACTTTACGTGTCAATCGCATGTAATATTTATAACGATCACCACGGTATAGAATGGTGACAAACTCAATCGCTTTGCGGTCTTGGGAATAAAGAATTCGTTCATTCAATAATAATGGACTTCCTGAAGTAATCGAGAGGAGAACAGCTTCTTCGTCGGATGCCAGAGTCACCTCTAGGGTCTCATCCGCTTCTGCCGGATAGATTCCAAATTTTTCTTGTAAGATTGCATAAATCGAACCTCGTTCATCAAGCTCTTTTCGTGTTATTTCTTTCCCATCGGGAAGGTTGAGATATGAATCTTGTATGCCAATGGGTTCTCCATTCCCGGTTCGAATACGTTTGATGCGCAATACTTTTTTTTCTGGATCGGTAATTTCCAGGTGAATTTTTATTTTCTTGGGAGGATTGACCATCCCAAATTCAAGAAAAGTCTGCCCTGGCTCCAATCCCCGGTTGCGCATATCCTCGCTGAAACTGGTCAGCTCAAGGATGCCCTTTTGCAATTTGGGAGGGGAGACGAAAGTGCCTTTTCCATGGATGCGATAGAGAAAGCCCTGAGTAATAAGCAGATCAATTGCTTGACGGATGGTGGGGCGGCTCAAGTTATATTGTTGTTCGAGCTGCCGTTCGGATTGGATCGTTTCGTTGGCTTTCCAGGTGCCATCCTCAATTTGTGCGCGTAGAATATTTGCCAGTTGGTAATATTTCGGAATGATATTAGACGGATCGATAGCTCTTGACATTTTTGTTTTTCCTGATAAACTTAAGCCATTAGGATGTAATGTGGTCTTTACCACTACATATATAATATAGAAATAAATACATTTTGTCAATCACAGGTTGTAGGATGGATTATATATCAGATTCCGAAATTCAAGCCATCGTAAAAAATGTTCTTGAAAAATACAATGAAAACAGTAGTAAACCCTGTTCGGGAAATTGTGCGAAAGTCGTTGCGATTGGCGCAGATCATGGGGGTTTCAATATGAAACAGGCTTTAATCCCTTACCTTGAAGAAATGGGGTGTAAGGTAGTCGATTGCGGACCATCCAATAACGAAGCGGTTGATTACCCTGACTTTGCATTTAAGGTAGCGGAATTGGTGAGTACTGGAAATGCCTGTTGCGGGATCATGATTGATGGCGCCGGTATTGGCAGTTGTATGGTTGCTAATAAAGTACCCGGTGTAAGAGCTGCTCTTTGTTATGACTATGCTACCGCTTCCAATAGTCGTGAACATAATAATGCTAATTATCTCACCCTGGGCGCTGGTTTAATCGGATTGAACCAGGCAAAACTTGTTGTAAAGACATTCCTGACAACCGATTTCGGAGGCGGCAGACATCAAAAACGTGTGGATAAAATAATGGAAGTGGAAAGTCGTTTTTTGAAAAGAGGATGAATTATGGACTCTAATAAAGAACAGGTACAGGCTCTTGCCGAAATTATCACCAAAGAGATTCTCAATGTCATGCGTGAGGAGAACCTTTCTACCAATAAAGGGCAATTATGCAAAGTGGAGGTAGTGGATGGGTTACAAGTCACCACTTGTTTTGATGAATTTGGGGAAATCATCAGTGCTGGTGCCGAGAGATTAACTACCACCCTTGGTAATATTCCTGATAATCTTGAAATGGCTAGTAAAATAGACCACACTTTATTAAAAGCAGAAGCAACCAGGGAGGAAATTTCCCAATTATGTTTTGAAGCCCGAAAATACAGTTTTGCGTCCGTTTGTGTGAATCCTACCCAAGTCAAGTTGTGTAAAAGTTTATTGCGCGGCAGCAGTGTTAAAGTTTGTACTGTCATCGGGTTTCCTCTAGGTGCAACTACCCCAGAAGTAAAAGTCTTTGAAACACGCCAGGCAATTGAAGAGGGTGCCGAAGAAGTGGATATGGTCATCAACATAGGTGGATTGAAAGATAAAAATTATGAACTGGTCGCGCGCGATATTCGCGGCGTAGTAAAAGAAGCCCATTCTCACGATGTACTGGTAAAGGTCATTATTGAAACTGCTTTATTGACAGATGAAGAAAAAAAGATTGCCTGTTTGTTGGTTAAAGAAGCTGGTGCTGATTATGTTAAAACTTCCACTGGTTTTTCGAAAGCAGGCGCAACTGTTGAAGATGTGGCATTAATGCGGCGAACAGTTGGCCCATTATTAGGCGTGAAAGCGGCAGGTGGGGTCAGAACCCGTGAAGATTTTGAGAAAATGGTAAGTGCTGGCGCAACCCGCATTGGCGCCAGTGCTGGAATCAAGATCGTAAAAGGAGAAGGAACATCTTCTTCTATACCCGCTGTTGGAACGAAGAACTACTAAAGAATAGGAGCTTGCTATGTTAATTGCTCGCGTGATAGGTACAACTGTTTCGACCATAAAAGATCCTTCATTGATTGGCCAAAAATTACTGCTTTGCCGACCAACGGATGAAACTGGAGCACCGATAGGGAAGCCATACGTAGCAATTGATAGTGTCGATGCTGGTGTGGGAGATTTGGTGCTGACGGCACATGGCTCTAGCGCGCGGCAAACTGAAATTACGAAAAATCGTCCAGTGGATGCCGTGATCATGGCAGTCATTGATACATTGGACGTTGAAGGTAAGGTAGTCTTTCGAAAATAGCAGGAAGGCAGTGAATAATGCAGATTGATAAAGACCTACTTTCTATCCAAGAAGCACGAGATTTGGCTGACCAGGCATACGAAGCGCAATTAATATGGAGTAAAGCTGATCAAGCACAAGTAGATCGGGTATGTTTGGCAATGGCAGAGGCAGGTTATCAGGCAGCCGACCGATTGGGAAGAATGGCTTCTGAAGAAACAGGTTATGGTATTGCTGCCCATAAAAAATTGAAAAATGAGCTGGCTTCCCGTGTTTTGTGGGAAAGCATCCGGGATGTAAAGACGGTAGGTGTTATTAATCATGATCCACAAAAAAGAATTTATGAAATTGCCTGGTCGATGGGTGTGGTGGCAGGCTTAACTCCTAGCACCAATCCTACTTCTACTGTCATGGCAAAGGCGATTTCAGCCGTTAAAGCAAGGGATACAATCGTGCTAGCCCCCCATCCTTCTGCGGTCAACTGCAGTTATGAAACTGCTAGAACATTGCAGCAAGCAGCTGAGAATGCTGGTGCTCCAGCAGGATTAATAAACTGTATGCGCAATATTTCAATTGCCGGCACTCAAGAATTAATGAAACATAAAAGAGTGCGGGTTATTCTGGCAACCGGTGGAAGCGGTATGGTAAAAGCAGCTCATTCGGTTGGAAAACCGGCCTATGGAGTAGGTCCGGGAAATGTACCTGCATATGTGGATCGCAGTGCAGACCTGGAAAAAGCAGCTCGCTATATCGTTTCCAGTAAATCATTTGATTATTCTTTGATCTGTGCATCTGAACAATCGGTTGTGGCAGATAAACCTATTGCGGATAGATTAGCACAATTGATGCAGGCGAATGGTGCTTACTTTGCAGATGAAAAAACGACTAATATTCTGCGTCATTTGTTGTTCAACCCTGATGGATCCATGAATGTGGCAACTGTAGGAAAATCACCGCAATTTCTTGCGCAGTTGGGTGGTTTTACTCTTCCTTCTGATACTCGTGTGATCATAGTTCGCCTTAATCGTGTGGGGCCTGAAGAACCACTCTCTCGAGAAAAACTGACTACAGTGTTGGGTTGGTATGAAGAAGAAGATTGGGAAAAAGGTTGTGAGCGTTGTATTGAATTGATCTATTTCGGCGGAAGAGGGCATTCTCTGGTGTTGCATGCCACTGATCAAAATGTCATTATGGCATTCGGGCTGGAGAAGCCGGTTTTCCGTATTTTGGTTAATACCATGAGCACTCTGGGGGCAGTTGGATTAACTACGGGCGTCATGCCCTCATTAACATTGGGAGCAGGCGGGGAGGGCGGTTCGGTAACTGGTGACAATATTACCGTCCATCACCTGTTCAATGTCAAGCGTCTGGCGTATGAAATCACACCTCCGCCTGATGCAGCCATGGTTGGGTCGCCAACTTCCTCAGGACCCACCCAGCAGGAACTTGAAAGCATTGTGAAACAGGTAATGCTAGAAGTTCTTGCACAAAATTAAAAAGAAAGAAAGGAATAAATCATGGCAGTAAATCCTGAATTAATCGCGTTAGGAATGGTGGAGACCAAGGGTCTGGTCGGCTCAATTGAAGCCGCTGATGCAATGGTCAAAGCCGCAAACGTAGTACTC
>JAAZNC010000005.1 GCA_012798455.1 Chloroflexota bacterium
ACAAAAGAATTTCATTCAAAGTTTCAAATTATCAGGATTGAAAGGATAAATATGTATGTCTCCCCTATACGAGAGAAGCATCCAGATCATCAAGGAAGGTCAATCTAGCACAGGAGCATATATCGCTTCTCCTAATTTCCCAACGTATTCGTATTGTTGGTTGCGGGATGGCAGTTTTATTGCACATGCCATGGATCAGGCAAGCGAGTTTGATAGTGCTCGAGTGTTTTTTCACTGGGTGGGCAGTACGATTCAAAAATACTCAAAAAAAATCGATGAGATCGAACACCGCCTTGACAACGGTATTCCAATTGGAAAGGACGATGTTTTACATACCCGTTTCACCCTAGATGGAAAAGAGGTAACCGAAGATGATGCTTGGGGGAATTTCCAGATCGATGGATATGGTACCTGGCTTTGGGCATTAGCGGAGCATGTGCGGTTGAGTGGTGACAATGCATTATTACTTGAACTGGTTGAACCCATCCATACTACGTTGCGCTATCTTGACTTGGTATGGAGGCTGCCGAATTATGACTGCTGGGAAGAACATCCGGAATATATTCATGCCTATTCTCTTGCAACGGTTTTTGCTGCTTTCAATTCGATGAACTCTTTGATGGATCAGCTATTGATTCCCAGTAATGAGATTCCGCTGCGCAAACGTGCAATGGAAGTCAGGGAATTTATTCTTACTCATGCAGTATCAGATGGATATATGTGTAAACACATTAAACCATCTCGGCAAATAAAAGTGTCTGCCCCTGTTATCCAGAGTGGGGTCGATTCCAGTATGATCGGATTGGTTGTCCCTTACCAGGTTTTTTCACCGGATGACCTTGTTATGCAAATGACCATAGCCAAAATCGAACGGGATTTGTTACGACCGGGTGGAGGAGTATATAGATACCGTGCTGATGTTTATTACGGGGGAGGAGAATGGATCTTGTTAACAGCCTGGTTGGGTTGGCATTACGCCAGAATGGGTAGGATCAGAGAAGCGCAAGTTCTGCAAAATTGGATCGAACGGCAGATGACTTCTGAAGGTTATTTACCTGAACAGGTCAGCGAGCATTTATTAGCTCCTGATCATTATGAGGCATGGTTGAATAAATGGGGGCCGATTGCCTCCCCACTGTTATGGTCACATGCCATGTATGTGATCTTGGTAAATGAGATCAAAAAAGCGAAACAAAATGAATAGAACATCTCCATTACCCAAACAGCGCATTTTACATGAGCCTTATGGTGAGCAGCATCCTTACGAATCTCTGCCCTGGGAACGGCAGCCGCGCGACCCGGCTGCAGGTGAGGTCATCCGTCTGGGAGTACGCACGGAAAAAGAGGTCTGGGTAGATACCCTGGCTTGTGTCTGGTGGCAGGAAAATGATTCTGATCTTAATATAACGCGGGCGGTTAAAAACAATAGTGATGAAGCATATGATTATTGGTCAGTCAATCTGCCACCTTTTTGCGGTGGGCAGACTGTTCATTATTTTTTTGATGTTCGCAGTGGTGAGCGGAGAATACAGAGTGAGGAATTTGAATTTGATGTTTTAACATGGATTTCTATTACTTCGGTTGAAAGTATCGAGAATATCCCTGATACCTTGCAAATTGAAATGATTGCCGGTGATAGGGAAATGCCAGTCACCATGGAAATAAAATACACAGGTGATAGAAAAGTGACTCTCGATTTGAAACCCGGAAAAGTTCATAAAAAGGTAGTAAGAACTTTCACGGAACAGACTGAAATTATGAACGGATTAGACATCCGTTTTGCATCCGATCCTTTTACAATGGAAATTACTCGTGGAGATGGGCACGTTTTGCTGAAATGTAATGGGATCAATTTACTTCTTAATAAGAAAAAGAAAATTATTAAATACAAGCTTGAATTCGTCAGCCCAGAAGATGAAGCGTTTTATGGATTGGGAGAAAGATTCAATGCGCTTGATCAACGCGGCTGCTGCCAGATCAACCGTGTTTTTGCACAATACACGCACCAGGGTGATAAATCCTACATCCCTGTACCTTTCTTTATCTCATCACGGGGCTACGGCTTTTGGTTGGCTACGGACCAGTGGGCGGAATTCGATTTGGCTTTTCGGAAAAAAGATCAGTGGACGGTAACAGGAATGGCTGAATCCTCGGACCGAAGTATTCATTATATGCTTTTTTACCATGCATCACCTATGGAAATAGTTCGCTCCTTCACGGATGAAACCGGAAAACCATGTCTTCCGCCCGCCTGGGTGTTTGGATTGTGGGCGAGCAGCAATGATTGGAATAACCAGAGCGAAGTCTTGCGGCAGCTTGCTTTGTGTAGAGAACACCAAATTCTACCTACGGTATTGGTGATTGAAGCTTGGAGCGATGAGATCACTTTCTATATCTGGAATGATGCAAAATACACTATCAAACCATCTGACCAGTGTTATGAATACCACGATTTTAAATTTTCCTCCGATGGACATTGGAATGATCCTAAAGCCATGGTAGAAGAGCTTCATAAGGCAGGTGTCAAATTGGTATTGTGGCAAATACCGGTTCTAAAACTTGCTGGTCCACAGGAAGCTCTCGATGTTGCCCAAAAACTTCAAGATGAATCCTATGCGGTAGCTAATGACTTTGTAGTAAAAAGGGCAGATAGAAGTCCTCATTTAATTGAACCTCATATGCCCTGGTTTCCTGGAGGAAAATTGATCGATTTTTCCAATCCACAGGCAGAAGATTGGTGGATGGATAAACATGCCTATCTTTTACAGGAAATGGATGTGGATGGCTTCAAGACAGATGGGGGTGAGCATGTTTGGGATGTGAACGCTGTCTTTTCTAATGGAGTCACGGGACGACATGGCATAAACTGCTACCCCTTGTGGTATGAAAGAGCCTATCATCATCTGCTTGAAAGATGTAAAAGAAAACCTGAGGGAAAAGGTGATGATAGAGTGCTGTTCAGCCGGGCTGGCTATACAGGCATCCAGCAATATAGTTGCCATTGGGCAGGGGATGAAGTATCTACCTGGGATGCATTCCGTGCCACCATCCGCGCCATGTTGAACGTGGGATTGAGCGGGGTATCCTTCATTGGCTGGGATATTGCTGGATTCGCTGGGGAAATACCCGCCAGCGAATTATATTTGCGCGCAACTGCCTTCTCTACATTCTGCCCCATTATGCAATTCCATTCTGATGGTAATGCAAGACGAAAACCCAGTCGTGATAGAACTCCCTGGAATATCCAGGAGCGCACCGGTGATAAAGAGGTTGTCCCTATTTTTCGAACCTTCACCAATTTACGCATGAATCTGCTACCTTATATTCTGTCCCAGGCATGGCAATCCAGCCAGAATGGCATCCCGTTGATGCGGACTCTGGCATTGGAATATCCCGATGATCCGGTTTGCCGGCAGTATCCGTATGAATATTTGTTCGGGGATGGACTGCTGGTGGCGCCTGTTGTCGAAGAGGGGGTGAACGCAATAACCGTTTATTTACCGCGAGGAAAATGGCAGGATATTTGGAGCCGAATCATTTATCAAGGTCCGTCAACATTACAGATGGTTATACCGCGCGATCGAATTGCTGTTTTCCAACGTCAAAATAGTGTGCTTGCTTTGAATCTTGGGAAAGATCAAGAACTGGGAAGTCATGTCGGTAATGACACCCTGCATTACCAAAATTTGGTCATGCGCATATTCCCTGATGGAGATCTGCAAGAGATATTCTATTCTCCCAAGAAAGGGGTGGTAACCCATATCTCTTGTGCTCATTCGAATCTTACAGAGGAATATATTCTCCAGATACCAGAATTTGACGATCACTTGCAGATCGAGTTGATCGGGCTCTCGGCTGAACATGTGATGCTTGGTCAGGAAGAATTGGACCTGAATGAAAGATGTCGTGATGCTCGATCTGATCCGTTGTGGAAATTATTCTCCCGCGGGCAGGGAACCATAATTCAAGTCCCGGAAAATTCGGGTATAAAAACTTTGAGGATTCTTTATTGACCACTACTGCTGTATATTTTGATTTGAATGGAAGCAGAATTTCTAAAAAGGTTTTCTGCTTCTATTTTATTCTCCCTATCGGTCATTATGTTACAATCAAGTGGTAATGCATTAGGCAGTGTTTTTTGGTTCTTGTAATAGGGAGTTGTAAAGATCTTTATTTGCCTTGTGGGGATGAATATTTGAAAATGAACTCTATTCCCCCGATACCCCTGAAAGTACTGCTTTCGAAATAAAATTCATACTTCCCGAACTTGCCTGAAAAAATATTTTCAGCAAGGGAATAATGATTGTTAGGAAAGAAAAATGGAAATTGTTTTAATAAAATCATTCACTGATAAAGCCTGGCGTAGCCCGCAGACGTATGCGTTGATCGAATCCAGCTTGCGAAAAAAATGGCAGGTGAAGGTCATTCATCCGCGTAATACAGCCATATTGATAAAGAAACTTCGAAAACTCAAAGAAAAGGATAAAGACTTATTCATTTTCAATATTGCAGAATATGTGGATGAAGACAACAAAGTTGGGTTTATCCCCCGGATATTGGATGAAATGGAATTGCCTCACCTTGGTTCTGATCTGCAAGCCAGCCGAGCCGGGTTGGATAAAGCCGTGGCAAAAGAACTATTTTTAGAAAATGATGTCCCCACCCCGCCATTTTTTGTGGTGAAAGATGATGCACAGCATGTCGAAAAAACTGCCCAAAAAATTGGATATCCCCTGATCGTAAAACCGCTGCATGAAGGCGGGCACATCGGTATTGACGAAAGTTCGATCGTTGATAATGGAACTGAATTGGAAGGAGCGGTTAATCGTGTATTGCATGAGTATGGGCAACCCGCCTTGGTAGAGGATTATATTGTTCCGAGTGACATGCGCGAATTCAGCGTGGGCATTATTGAAGGTAAGACAAATATGTTTACCCCGATTGAAATTGATTATGCTGCCATGGATACAGACACGGAAATTCTAAGCTACGAGATGGCACAAAATGACCTGGAGGAGATCAAACCAATAACAGATCCGGAGGTCAAGAAAATGGTCAATCAATTGGCACAGGGAGCATTTGACGCAGTCGGCGCCCGCGATTACAGCCGGGTCGATATTCGCATGAACAAGACTGGTTATTTCGTGCTCGAGATCAATACCATGCCAGGCTTGGGTCCGCATAGTTTTCTGCCGCAAGCGGCAGAAGAAATTTATGGTTTGGATTATGAAGAATTGATTCAGTTCCTTGCAGGGCATGCCCTGCAGCACAGTCTGAACTAAAGCTCTCAATTGTTAGAGTACATTCCACTTGATTTAAGTGAGGGTCTAATTGATGACACCGCTTTCAAGGATTGAAAATGCTTTATGGGTGCAGTCTATTTCTGCGATCGCACCATAAGGCAATATGAACATGGGATCGCTGTGACCAAAATCCACATGCGTAATGATGGGGAGTTCATCCAACCCCTGCTCATCTCGTATCACTTCCAAAAAGGCTTCATCGTATTGTTCAAAATCAGCAATGGGTACATTTCCTCCAGGGCGCCCCACAATAATTCCAGTTAGGACGGATAGAATGCCCATGGCTGCCAATGAGCGCAATCCCCTTTTTACAGCCAGGGGAGAAGGGGCTTCTTCCGATGTCTCCAGAAAGAGAATGGCGCCTTGCCATTGCTCCAGACTCGGGAAAAAATCCGTCCCACGCAGCCAATCCAGCACTTCAAAACAGCCACCCAGCAGATGTCCACGGTGAACTCCTTCTCCTTGCAGGAATCTCCAACTCCCACTTGGTTGCAGTGTTCTCCTGCGCTGCTGGTTTTCTGGCACTCCCCATTCCAAATGTTCATTTGTCCAACCGTCCCTGTTAGGTTGAATCTCCCCGATTGGATTGCAGGAAAAGAGAGTCTTTCTGACAGATTCGATCATATAAGGGAACAGCCCGCCATTCTCTGCAAAACCTGCCATGATGGAGGGTCCGTAGAATGAGCATAATCCTGCTTTGAAGCAAGCTAGATGGGTAATGGTTGTATCTGAATATCCCATGAATATCTTGGGATGATTACGGATGATTTTCAGATCCAGGTAAGGTAGGATACGGATGGAGTCATCTCCTCCGATAGTTGAAAAGATTGCTTTGATGGAGGGATCACTGAATGCCTGCATCAGGTCATCTGCTCGGGCTTGGGGATGGTGATAAAGCCATTCCACATCGGTGAGCGTGTGGGGCATTTCCACCACATGAACTGAAAATTCTTCTTCTAACTGTCGTTTGCCTGCCACGTAACGGTCAGGGAAGGTGCTCGCGCCACCCCACGAAAGGGAAACTGTGGCAACTTTATCATCGGGCTGTAGTTTGTGTGGTTTAAGCATTTCTAATTATGATTCGAATAATGTATTCATTCTACATCGAAAAACAATGCATAGTAAAAAGTATTCTTCGGAAAGAAGAAGTGATTATCCGAGATATCATTCTCTTGATTTCTTTCTTCTATTGGAACGCCGGATGATACGATCTACGGAATATAAGATGGATAACAGGAAAACACACCAAAAAGTGAAATCGGTCAATGATAGTTTGGCAGTATCCCACTTTGTCCACTCCCGTAGGATATCTTGAACGGTAGAGGGCATGAAGAGAGAATCTGAGTTAATGTTGAAGAAAGAAAAAATAAAGAAGATTGCTTTTTTAGCGTAAAACCAGATCAATACTTGACCAATAATAGGGAACGAGAGAACCAGACAGATCAATACCAATATCATTCCAACGGAAGCACCCGTGCTGAATGATTCAAACACTGAAAAAGGAAGCTGCAAGCAATAAAAACCACTGCCCAGTATTAAAGCACAGATCAATATCCCACCGATCAGCTTAAGAAATCGATCCCATCCACGTAAGTTGAGTTGGTCAGTGTTTACGGTTGCTAGCATTTCCTCTTTTGTTACGGTTTCCAAACTTAATTTTTCTTGAGTTTGAGTGTTCTTGATAAGAACATTTCTCTCTTTGCTAAAAGCCTGAAATTCCTGCAAGTATTCAGGCTGATTCTTGAAACGGGGAAGAAAATATTTTTTAATTCTGTTTCCTCGGTGAGCGAGAAGAAGAATTGCAGTACGCGATCCGTAGGGGGTTTGAAAATTGATATTTTCGATATCACTAATACTGATTATCTTCGTCTTCCAGAGCAACGGAAAAATTAAAGAAGGGGTCCGATGAAAAATCTTACTGTCAGAGAAAGAAACTCGGGTAATAAGCCCCTCCATGACTGAGTACACAAAGATCCATCCGATCAAATAGGCTGGTAAACCCAAAAAAAGAAATGCGATTACAATAGACGTGTCTTGCTCAAGCCCCGTATCCATCAACCCCCAAAATAAAACAAATGGTAATACCCAGCTGATCAAACCGATAGGTAAGAGAAAAATCCACAATAAAAAACGATCCTTTTTTAGATCAAAATGATAACTATGGAATGTGTTTCCCATCCAATCTTCTCCCATCTTCACCAACATTATACATGGAAAGGAAACAGCTGATCTAATCATAGATGTGTTGCGTGAGTACTCAAATTTTGCCGGAGATTCCTTTCCTTATCTTCCATGGTTGATATTCATAAATTTCCATCTATACTACTGATAAAAAGCAATTGATTGCTGATAATGATTAGCGGAGGTGTGGCAATGAAGAATGCTTTTAAGTTTGGAATAAAGGCTTACTTTGGGGGCTGTATAGGTTGTTTTGGCGCCTTATCATTCATATTGTTATTAATACTGATCATTACGTTTATTTTAGGACCCAGTATCTTGAATGGTATATCATCTTTCGGTCAATCACTTTCAGGAATATTTGGACAAGGAACTTTTCTTCCAAATGCTGGAGATTCAAACTCTCCTGTCGATATGGAAAACCTGCCTATTTTTGAGGTGTTCCTAACACAGGAGAATAATCCTGATAGCGAACATGTCGAGTCATTCCAATCTGATGATTACAAGCAAATCTGGTTTTGGGTGCGTGCTCCGGAGGGGATTGCCATGGATTTTACGATCTTATTGACCATGCCGGATCAGAGTCAGGTGCAGTTTGGACCAACGTTCCAAACCGACCCTACAGGATCCCCCGTTTCTTGTGGTCAATTTGGAGATTGGGTTCCCCAACCCGGCAAGTATAAACTTGAAGCCCAAATAACCAATGAAAATATTACTGTTGGTGTACTGGAATTTGAGATCACTGACTAAAAAAGAAAAACTGGCTATTGGTTCGAAAGCTCTAATATTTTGCTGGCAGCCGAATCATCGGTGACCAACACATTCATATAACGTCCCTTGAGCGCAGCGCGGATGGAACTGGCTTTGTTTTCTCCACCAGCCACAGCGATCATATACGGTATCTCGCGTTGTAGATGCAACCCCAATCCGATCACCCGTTCATTCATCTCTGAGTCGATGATTTCCCCATCCTCACCAAAGAAATATGCACCCATGTGACCGATGGCACCTTGCCTGCGCAGGTCAGCCCATTCGTGAATTGAGATGTAATTGGTCCAGATCGGGCTGGGAGTGTCTTCGTTCATCCCGCCGATCCCGCACAATCCGATGCGAGCAGACTGAGATAATTTGATGGTCTCTTGAAAACGGATCTGGTTGACCAGTGATTCTTTGGCGATCTTATCGCTCACCACTAGTGGAGCCAGTAGATAACGATATCTTCCCCCATATTTGTCACTCAACAAACGAACCAGATCAGGTCCATCGATGAAGGGATTTTCCACCCCCAATGCCCCAATCATCTGTACCACCATAATGTTCAATTTTCGTTCGGGATGTAGCGCTTGAATAGTACTGGCAACCGTTCTCCCATACGAACAGGATATGATGTCTCCATCCACAATCAGGGAATCTAGATATTCAGCGGCAAAGAACCCCAATCCTTTCAATACCTCTTCGATTTTCTGGTTGTACGATTTTAGGACACGCACTTCTTTAAGATCAAAATTCTTTTGGAATTCTTCTTCTAGGGTGTAATCACGTTCAAAGGGATAATTTAATTTGATATCAACGATACCGCATTCACGCGCTTCTTTTAATAATCGTGAAACAGTTGGACGTGAAGAATGGATGATCAGACCAATCTCCGCTTGGGTCTTGCCCTGTTCATAATAGAGTCTGGCTACCTGAAATAGTAAATCGTTGTATTCTTTTGACATTATTCATCCTGCTTTCGTTTAATATTCAAGGTTGTTAAAATGGTTGCAAGGGTTAGATCTGCAACAGCCTTTACGACAACATCTGCCTTGGTAAGTTTTTTTACTGGGTGGGTGCTGGCGATGGCGATGCACTTTGTTCCGGCTTTTTTGGCTCCTTCGATGCCCAGAAGACTGTCTTCTATCACCAGGCAGTTGGCAGGTTGTAGCTTCAACGCTGTCGTTGCTGCTAAATAGGCTTCCGGATTTCGTTTGCTCGCCATTTGCGCGCTGGAAATGATCTGGTCGAAATAAGGACGTAGAGTACTTAATTGCATGACTGCTGCGATGTTTTCCATAGGAGCTGACGATGCAATGGCTTGTTTGAATCCAGCTGCTTGGCAATCTCTCAAAAGATTGATTACTCCTGCATATATCTTGAATTCTTTTTTAATGGCATCGCGATAGAGTTCTTCTTTTTGCCTGGAGATCACTTCCAGTGTGACCCGGTCGAGTTTTTCTCCAAAGATGTCAGCAAGCAAAGAATCGTTGTTGATTCCGAATGTATCGTCGAAATATTGCCTGGTGAAATCTACCTGATAAGGGAAAAGCGCTTGTTGCCAGGCGTGAAAGTGGGCATCAGCAGTATCGATCAGCACACCATCCATATCCCAAATGATTCCATAAGCATTCAATGAATTTGTCATTTAATCATTCTTTCCCGTTGTATCCAGCATTTAGAAGTAGGTCGTTCTCCTGTAACCATTTTATTCAAGGATATCAGTGGTACCTATAAGTCTCGCTTGCTCATGCACATATGTTCAATTATATGAAATTATGTTGAATTAAGCAAGCGAAGAAAATAGAATAGTAATGATTAGATTTCTATTAACAAAATAAGATAAGAAGGAAAATTCAAATGGCTTTTATACGTACTATTCATGGTGATATCGATGCAAAAGAAATGGGGGTGACCAATACCCATGAGCATTTGATTCGAACTGGTGGGGCAGAGGTTGCACTGCACGGTGAAGATATGCGTCTACCCTTCGTTGATAAAGCAGTTGAAGAAGCCAGACGCTTTTTGGCAGCAGGCGGTAAGACCATTGTGGATTGCAATCCGATCGGAGTGGGTCGCGATATCGTAAAGTTGCTCGAAGTGAATGAACAGCTCCCCGATTTGAATCTGATCGTCACCACCGGATTTCATGCCAGCCATGTGTACGACAAAGTTGTGCATTGGGTGGTGCGTTATTCGGTGGAAGAAATCGCAGATCTGATCATCGCCGAGATTGAAGAAGGTATTGACGAACATGATTACATGGGACCAATTGTGAAACGCAGTAAAGCCAAGGCAGGTTGTATTAAGGTTGGCACATCCTATGGCATGATCACGCCCTTTGAGGAAAAAGAGATAAAAGCGGCTGCCATTGCTGCCAAAGAAACCGGTGCAGTAATCAATACCCATACCTCGCATGGCACCATGGCATTAGAACAGGTGCAGTGGTTCCTCAAATTGGGAGTCAAGCCAGAACAGATTTTGATCGGTCATGTACAGCGCATTCCGGATGCCTGGTATCACAAAAAGATTGCAGCACTGGGTGCCAGTTTCAGCTACGATGGTGGTTATCGCGTAAAATACTGGCCAGACCGCTTCCGTGTTGAACTGATCCAGGAAATGATCAAAGCTGGTTATCAAAAACACGTCACTCTTTCTACTGATTCAGGGAAAAAATCATATCAAAAGGCTTATGGAGCCGGAACCGGTGTGGATTACGATCTGGTGGAATTTGTGCCGCGGCTGCGCGAAGAAGGTGTATCTGAAAGTGCCATTGAAGACATTTTGGTAAATAATCCAGCACGATTATTTACGTTAAAAAAATAGGATCGAGGAGGTGAAAATAGATAGGTGCGTTTGATTATTGTTAGATTGTAAGATTTCTTAATCGATTTATTATAGAAAAGGAGAGATTTAATGGAGGCTTTTACTAAGTTTTTTGATGGTTTTAGCGCATTCATGGCACAACCTGCTTTGTTGCTCGGTTTGGTGGCAGCCATTGGGCTGATTGCACTCAAACGACCTTTCACTCGTGTATTGTCCGGTTTTGTGAAAACGGCAGTTGGCGTTTTGATCCTGACCACTGGTTCAGGACAGATCACAGCAACCTTCCGCCCGATCATTGTCGGCATGAAGGACGTATTGGGAATTGAAGGTGTCATTATTGATCCCTACACGACCTATCCTGCAGTTCAAGCGGCGGCCACCGAACAGATCCCCGAGTTGCTCTCATGGATTGGCTATGTGATGGTGCTGGCGTTCTTGATCAATATCTTGCTGGTTGCTTTACGCAAGATCACAAAACTACGTGCCCTTTTCTTGACCGGGCATGTCATGTTCCTGCAGGCAGCTTTGATGACCTGGTTGGTCTGGTACTTCTTCCAGCTTCCTCAATGGCCTACGGTTATTATTTCAGCCGTTCTGGTCAGCCTTTACTGGACGATCGGCGCATCTATCCTCATCAAACCGACCGATATCATCACCGGTGGCGCTGGCTTTACTGTTGGTCATCAGCAGCATTTCATGAACTGGGTGGCGTGGAAGATCGCGCATTTGTTTGGTGATCCGGAAAAAGAAAACATCGATCATCTCAAACTCCCCGGTTGGTTGAATATGTTCTCTGACAACGTCGTATCTGTCCCGATCATCATGGTTTTATTCTTCACACCTATTCTGATTTGGCTTGGACCAAAAGCACTTGGATTTGAATCGTATACTTTCAAATGGTTTATCAATGCCTTGTTGCTTGATCTGCAGTTCGGTGTGTATGTCACCATCATCTTGACTGGTGTGCGCATGTTTGTGGCAGAGCTGGCAGTATCTTTCAATGGCATCTCTGAGAAACTGCTGCCCGGTGCGGTGGTTGGTGTGGATGGTATGGCAATTGCCCCTTATTCCCCCAATGCTGTTATCGCCGGTTTCGTTTT
The DNA here is from genome assembly GCA_012798455.1 of Chloroflexota bacterium. Classification (GTDB taxonomy): domain Bacteria; phylum Chloroflexota; class Anaerolineae; order Anaerolineales; family Anaerolineaceae; genus UBA4781. The sequence goes on from JAAZNC010000005.1 coordinate 12,161, forward strand.
CTGCGCTCTGGGCGAGGCAATTGGTATTGCTACCCTGATCGCGACCAAGAGCCCCATTCTCATCATTCCGGGTTTCGTACCGGTCTTCTTTGATGCAGCCATTACGGCTGTATTCGCCAACAAATTTGGTGGTTGGAAAGCGGTCATGGTCATTTCGATCGCAGTTGGTCTCATCCAGGTATTTGGTAGTGCCTGGGCAGCCGGCATGTCTGGTCTGGTTGGTGGATGGCAGGGTAACTCGGATTTTGCAACTATCTGGCCGGCTTTGATGACAGTCATGAAAGCAATTTCACCAATCCGATAAACTCTTCGATTGTTTTTAAGAGAAGAGTTATAAGTATCTTATTGGTAAAAAGAGAATCTTAAAGGCAAATGCTCCTGGATCATGATTGCCCGGTCCAGGAGCAAAAATATCGAAAAAAGAGGTTAAAAAACGGATGCTTAAAATTTTGGCAGTTTGTGGCAATGGGCAGGGTTCGAGTGTGGTATTGCGGTTGGGATTGGAACCGGTTCTGGCTGAACTGGGTCTCGGTGATGCTTCAGTAGAGTGCACAGCCCTGGGGCAGGCGCAGGGCATGATGAATTTTGTAGATCTCATTGTGGTCGCAGCTCACCTGGCAGATATGATCGAACCACCGAAAGATAAGCCAGTTGTCATTGTGAATAATCTAATCGATAAAAAAGAAGTGAAAGAAAAAGTGGTTGCGGCGCTTGAGAAGTATTACCCCAATCTTCTTAAGAAATAACCATTAGGGAATAAGTCATTCTTAAAAATTTAATAAGGATCTTGAGTTCTTCGGAGAAGAAGAAATCTATTCACTCATCAAAATTTAAAGGTAGAAAGATAACTTTCGGAGAAGATATGCGCGATCTAAGAGATATGCTCACTGAAAATACGGTCAAATTGAATACCACCGTATCTGACTGGAAAGAAGCCGTGCGTGTTGGTGGAAGCATGCTGGTGGATGTGAAAGCCTGTAAACCCGAATATGTGGATGCCATGGTGCGTTTCGCGGAAGAGTTGGGTCCATATATTGTCATCGGAAAAGGGCTGGCGTTACCTCACGCTCGACCCGAAGAAGGAGTGCTCGAAACCTGTTTCAGTCTGCTGACGCTTTCAGAACCCATTGAGTTTGGAAATGAATATAACGACCCGGTTTACGTCGTTTTTTGCATGGCAGCTCGCGATAAGGATGAACATATCGAAGCGCTGCGCCAGATTGCCAATCTATGTGGTGATGAGTTTTATTTTGAAAAGATAAAAACTGCACAAACGCTTGAAGACATTCAAGCACTTTTAAAGAAGGCAGGCGATCTTAAATAACGTTCATTAATTACTGCCCTAAATAGCAAAGGAGGATTTTTATGGCTTTACCACGCCCACTGCTCCAGGTGGCACTTGATACAAAGGATCTCAATACGGCATTAAAGACGACCCGTCTTGTTTCCGACGTGGTGGATGTAATTGAAGTTGGCACGATATTATGTCTGGCAGAAGGGTTGGGAGCAATCACCTCAATCCGCACGCTTTACCCGAATAAATTGATCCTGGCAGATGTGCGTATCGCTGAAGCGGGTGCCATCATTGCAAAAATGGTATTTGATGCACAGGCGAATTGGGTCTCTATGCTTAGTTCAGCGTCTTTGAGTACTATGGAAGCTGTGGCAAAAGAGGCATTTTCGCGCGGAGGGGATGTTCAGGTAGAGTTACAAGATGATTGGTCCATGCAGAAAGCGAAAGAATGGCTTGCTTTGGGTATCAAACAGGTCACCATTCACCGCAGCCGCGATGCCGAAGTTTCTCACCCCAACTGGGATGAGAAAAGCATCCAGCAGATCCGCGATCTCGCTGATCAAGGGTTCAAAGTCTCAGTAACTGGGAAACTCTCAACTACAGATATTCCCCTGTTCAAAGGCATTCCGGTCTTCGCGTTTGTAGCCGGTCGTGCAATTCGAGAGGCGCAAGATCCTCACGCGGCAGCACAGCATTTTATGGCATCTATCCGGGAAAACTGGAATTAGGGTTAATTATGAGCAGCATTCCAATTGGCATTTATGAGAAAGCTCTCCCTTCAAAACTTGGCTGGAAACAGCGCTTGGAATTGGCGGCCACACTGGGTTTTGATTTTGTCGAGATATCCATTGATGAAAGCGATGAACGCTTATCCCGATTGGAGTGGGATACTGCTCAAAAACGCGACCTGCGCGAAGCAACTATTTCAACCCGTGTCCCTATTTTGGATATGTGTTTGAGTGCTCACCGCAAGTATGCCCTGGGTAGTGCTGATCCAGCCACGCGCGCAAGAGCAATGGATATCTTTCATAAAGCCATCAATTTTGCGGAAGAAACCGGCATCCGTATCATTCAACTTGCCGGCTACTATGTGTATTACGAACCGGAAGACTCTCAAACTATTGACCGTTATAAGCAAGGATTAGAAGAGGGTTTAAGCCATGCGGAGAAAACCGGGGTGATGCTGGCGTTGGAGAATGTGGATGGGTTGCATATCAATTCGATTACCCGCGCCAAGACGCTGGTGGATGAATTCGACTCACCCTGGTTCCAGATCTACCCGGATATTGGAAATCTCACCGAACAGGGTCTGGATGTCGATTCCGAATTGGAGATCGGCTGGGGACATATCGTTGCCGTCCATGTGAAGGATGTGATCAAAGGGCAGGTGCGCCGTATCAAGTTTGGTGATGGTATTGTGGATTTTATGGCAGCTTTTCAAAAATTAAAAAGTAAAAATTTTGGTGGACCCATTCTGATCGAGATGTGGAATGACGATTCCCCGCAAGCGGAGACCATCCTAAAAGAAAGCCTGCGCTTTGTACGAGAAAAAATGCGACTGGGTGGTTTATTGGATTAGACAACCTGATGGAAATCTTTTCAACACTCTTCAATGAGATCATCAACCCAATCTTTGCCCAACCATCTTTTATATTGGGAACTGTTACATTTGCCGGATTGGCTGCACTGCGTAAACCGTTTGTCGAATTACTGCAGGGAACCGTAAAGACCATCATCGGAGTATTGCTTTTACAAAATGGTTCCGGGTTGATGGTAGCCATGTTCCGACCGATCATTTTCAGTTTCACAGAACGCTTTCAGATCGAAGGAGTCATCATCGACCCCTATGTGACCCTGTCGGCAGTGACGGATGCGCTGGGAGAAAAATTGGGGTGGGTCGGTTTTACCATGTTGATCGGGTTTGGCATCAACTTATTACTGGTTGCATTCCGTAAATATACTCATCTCCATTCTCTGTTTCTAACGGGACATGTCATGTTCCTGCAGTCAGCGTTGATCACCTGGATCGTCTACTATTACTTTGGCTATGATCTGGGAGGTACCGTTCTCCTGGCAGGTAGCCTGATCGGTCTGTATTGGAGCGTCGGTGCGCAGATGAATGCCAAACCGGCTCAGATCATCAATAAGGGGGCAGGCTTCACCGTAGCTCATCAGCAACACCTCATGAACTGGGTTGCTTGGAAAGTTGCTCCCAAGATCGGTGATCCGAAGCAATCCATTGAGAAGATCAAATTTCCCGCCTGGTTGGATGAATTCAGAAAAGTCGAGGTCAGCGTTCCGCTGGTGATGTTTATCATCTTCACTCCATTGCTTCTTTTGCTTGGCTCTTCCGAGCTGAGGGAATTATCAGGAATGCCGGGTTATTTATATGTTCCCATCGTTGCTATCAGCTTTGGAGCCTATGTGCTCATCATGAACCAGGGCATCACCATGTTCGTGGGGGAATTGAGCACTGCTTTCAAGGGTATTTCCCAGAAATTGTTACCAGATGCTCTGATCGGGGTGGATGGCATGGCACTGGCTCCGTATGCTCCTAATGCTGTCATGGCGGGCTTTATTTGCTGTGCCTTGGGTCAATTCGGTGGAGTGCTTATGTTGGTTCTGATGAATTCTCCGGTGCTGATCATTCCTTCATTTATACCCGTATTTTTTGATGCTGCCATTACGGCTGTTTTTGCTGATACCTTTGGTGGGTGGCGGGCATTGGTGGTGATCTCATTTGGTGTGGGGCTGATCCATATTTTTGGAAATCTTTGGGCAGCCAAGAATTCTGGACTGGTGGGGGGATGGATGGGGAACAGTGATTGGGCGACGATTTGGCCATTAGTGATGCAAGGGATGAAAGCAATTTCACCCTTACGATAAGAAAGGTAGTTAAACATGTTAGAGGTATTGAAGAACGAAGTTTATAAGATGAATATGGAATTACCGCGCAACGGGCTGGTGTATTGGACCAGCGGCAATGTGAGCGGGCGCGATGTCGAAAGCAACCTGATCGTGATCAAACCCAGTGGGATCAAGTATGAGGAATTAGAGCCGGAAGATATGGTCGTGGTGAATCTGGATGGGAAGGTGATCGAGGGTGATCTGGAACCCTCATCAGATACCGCCTCGCATCTTTATATTTATCGCCATCGCCAGGATGTGAATGGCGTTGTACACACCCATTCCTATTATGCCACCGCTTTTGCGGCGGTGGGAAAACCTATTCCTGCATGCCTGACGGCTGTTGCCGAAAACTTTGGCAAGGAGATCCCTATTGGGGCTTACGCTCCGATCGGAGGAGAAGCCATTGGTGCCGAGGTGGTGCGTTCCATTGGGGATTGTTCAGCCATCATCTTGAAGAACCATGGGGTTTTTACCATTGGTTCCTCTCCCGAAAGTGCTTTGAAAGCAGCAGTGTTGGCTGAAGGGGTGGCAAAAACCTATCTGCTGGCATTGCAGGTTGGAGATCCGGAGATCCTATCGGATGAGGATATTCTTGAACACAAGAACTGGTATAAAACCAGTTATGGACAGAAAACCGGCTCTCACTAGAGCCAATGTCCTGCAATAGAAGAAGGGAGGTGCCTCACCTCCCTTTTCCATTGTCGGGGAAATCACTTCTTTATTTCATAAAATGAAGTGATCTTATCTTTACCGTTCACTTTGGCTTCGTATAATGCTTCATCTGCTTGTTTGAGCAGATCAGGGATGGTTTCAGATGATCCGTCATACGCGGTGAGTCCAATGCTTACCGTACAAACAACCTGTCTTCTTATTCCCTCGACTTTGATCGATTCTGCTGCAGCTTTGATCCTTTTGGCAGCTACCTTCGCCTGATCATGATTAGTGTTGGGGAACATGACAATGAACTCTTCGCCGCCCCATCTGGCGATCGCATCATCCTGTCGCATTTCAAAAGCCATGGCAGTTGCCATTTTTTGTAAGACTTCATCACCAACGCTATGTCCGTATTGGTCGTTGATGGATTTGAAATCATCCACATCGATGAAAAGAAGACTTAGTGGAGTGCGATAGCGTTTGGCTGAAGCGAGGCTTTGTTTTAACAGAATATTGAAAGTTCTTCTGTTTAATAAACCGGTCAACTGGTCATGCGTGGCAAGCTGTTCCAGCTGTTGGTTGTAATTCCGGATGATGATGACCACTAACATTGAAGTGATGCCTGTGATCACCAGACCGATGATGATGTTTCGGAACAGTGCGTTTCTAGCAGTTGCCAGCGAGCCGCCCTCATCCTTTTCCACGATCAGGAACCAGTCGAATTCAGGAATATAGCGCACCGAAATATCTTTGATGCCTTGGGAATCGGTGTATTCAAAGATACCCACTTCATTTTTTGTGGCGAGGATTTCATTGCTGATGGACCTGATCCCATCCATATTCGTAATGGAGGCATTTTCGATCAAATCTTCGTTGGGATGTATTTGGATGACCCCTTCTGAATTGATGAGATAGATCATATGCTCGAAGCGTTTTTGATAGTTGCGTAACCTGTCTCCAATATTGGCTACCTGCAATCCCACGCCGGTTACCCCCAGAAATTCCCCACTGGAGGTTTCAAGCCGGTGATTTATAAAGACCGTCATCATGCCGTTGGATGCTTCGTCAGTATCCAGATCGAGATCATAACTTTTATTCAGGCCCTTGAAGCGAAAATACCATATGTCATGGCTATCCTGTAGCGATATGGTTTTCAATATGCCGTCGGCAGTGTAATAATTTCCGGTCATATCTGACACATAGAAGGCGCTGTCATAGCCATATTTTTCTTTGATACGCCGCAGATAATCGGTGATGTCATCGATATTCTTTTCTCCCGCTGTGATCCAGTTGATGAGAAAGGTGTCATTTGCCATCAGGGATGAGACATTGATGGGATCCATGAAATCCGCTTCAATGGTTGAGTAGATATTATCGCTGATCAATGGCAGCGTTTGGGTGATGGCGCTGTTCTTTACATAATTGCGGGATACCAGATAGCTCAATACGCTGGTGGTGGTGAATCCGATGATGAGGATAACAATCAGAAGGATGAGGATTCTTTTACGTTTAACAATAATTGGATTCATGACTGTAAATTATATGCGAAAAAGAAAGGGTGTGGATGTACAGGAGTTCACATATTCTAATGAGCATGCAGAGCTATTGACTTATACCGTCAGACCTCTTGCCTGACAGATATTAGAATAGCATTCAATATGAATGCCTTCCTACGATTTTCTTCGTTGACCTCCAGGAAAATGTTTTCCTGATCATTTATCATCCCTGGGAAATCGATTTCAACGTGGATGGGATCGAAAAAGCGACCGCGCCCTCCAAATCTTCCTATTTCTCACGGAGGCGAGAGTGCCATCTCGAATTTTGCGGGGGATTAAACTATTTTCATATCACTAAATTGGCATATCTTCAGTTTGACTACTATGTTGATGTCAATATACAACGTCCACACACAGGTGCATATGTGGTATAAAAAATGCCCATCGTGTCTCTTAAAAAGTTTGTGTCGCAATTGTTCAAAAGTGATATAATTCGGTACTTCTAATTGGTTAAGGAAAAAAAATATAAGTGAGCATTAATTTTCAAAAGCATCGTGAAGAGATAACAGGCAACGAAGAACCGGAGCCTCCCAGTTCGTGTAAAGAAGGAATAACCCTAATAGCACATTACAAAGCAATATGGAGGATCGGTAATGTTTTTTGAAATACTGATCCTTTCTTTTTTTATCTTGATGAATGGTTTATTTTCCATGTCGGAAATAGCGTTGATTTCTGCCAAAAAAAATAGATTGCAGGCAAAGGCAAATAAAGGATCCAAAAAAGCCGTAGTGGCACTCGATCTATCTGAACATCCTAACCGATTTCTTTCCACTATTCAAATTGGCATTACTTTGATCGGCACCCTAAGTGGAGCATTTGGTGGTGCAACTATAGCCAAACAGTTGAGCGAAATATTTTCAGAGATCCCCTGGCTAGATCCTTATAGTGATATATTGGGAGTTGGTATCGTTGTCTTGATCATTACCTACCTCTCTCTCGTGATTGGCGAATTGGTTCCAAAACGGATCGCGCTTGACAATTCTGAAAAAGTGGCAATTGGTGTTGCACCTTTAATGCACGTTGTCTCGAAGATCTCTAGCCCATTTGTAACCATCCTGAGCAAATCCACTGATTTGGTCATCCGGATGCTGGGTATTCGTCAATCTTCTGAACCCACAATAACAGAAGAAGACCTGAAAAGTATGCTCTTTCAAGGAAGAGAAACCGGTGTGATCGAAGAATCAGAACAGAATATGGTTGAGCGCATCTTCCGATTAAGCGACCGCGATATCAGTGCTGTGATGACTCCCAGAACAGAGTTGGTTTTTCTTTCAATCGACGAGAATAAAGATGAAATACTTGAAAAAATCATACAGTATCCCTTTTCACGTTTTCCGGTGTTCAAAGAATCTTATGATGATTTGATCGGCATAGTAGATTCCCGCGATTTACTTTTGCAGAAAATAACTGCCAATGATTTTGATCTGCCATCGGTGATGCAAAAGCCGTCCTTTTTACCTGAAACAACATCTGCTTTGGATGCACTTGAGTATCTCAGAAGTTCAGGTATCAAGGTAGCGGTGGTGATAGATGAATATGGTGGTGTTCTGGGAATGGCTGGAATGAACGATATAGTTAGAGCAATCATCGGCAACGTCAAAGAACCCGATATCACCCAAGAGGATGTTGTTTTGCGGGATGATGGATCATGGCTTTTTGATGGTATGCTTCAGATCGATGAATTGAAAGAATATCTTGGTTTTGAGCGTTTGCCTGAAGAAGAAGACCAAAAATACGAAACACTGAGTGGATTGATGATGACTATGCTCAACCGCATTCCTCTTGCAGGTGACTATTTTGATTGGAATGGCTATCGCTTTGAAGTGATGGATATGGATGGTCGGCGGGTTGATAAGGTCATGGTTATTCCACCACAATCCGTGCAATGATGAATCTTCAGGTTGGTGTTTTTTTTGATGATATTGGTTCACAAAATCAACAGGATGGTTGGTTGATTTTTATTATGCCCATTTTTCATTGATAATCTAAAACTTAGTGATAGCCCGTGATTTTTACCTCGTATGTGTTACCGTCTTTCCAAATAAAACAAACCCGATATTGGTCATTGATTTTAATACTCGACTGTCCACTTCTATCACCAGATAATTTTTCATAGTGATTTCCTGAAATGACTCTTAACTCTTGCTCTGAAGTGGCGCTGTCCAGGATTTCAAGTTTTCGAAAAGCTCTTTGCAATATTGTTTGTAGAAGCTTTTTGGAAAATTCATTGTATATTGTTCTTCAGCCGCTTTATCTTTAAACGACTTGATCATATGAATACTACACACGTTATGCGTGTATTGTCAAATGAGACCGTTCTGATCCGATCTGTCTTTTTCCAATTCTTTCCATGCCGTCAGTTTTCAAAAGCGAATGAATTGTGATAGGATATGCTTGCAGCATAAAAGCGCGATAAAACATTCCCACAAGAAAAGGATGCCCCATGCCCAATATCCCCACCCCTCATATCGAAGCAAGTTCAAAAGATGAGATCGCCAGCGTGGTGCTGATGCCCGGCGACCCTCTGCGGGCGAAGAAGATCGCAGAAGGGTACCTGGAAGATGTCAAGCAGTTCAACCACGTGCGCGGCATGCTCGGTTTTACGGGCACTTATAAAGGAAAGCGCGTCAGTGTGATGGGCTCCGGCATGGGTTTCGGCAGCATCGGCATCTATTCTTATGAACTGTATCGATTCTATGATGTCGCTACCATCATCCGCATCGGCTCTTGCGGTGCCTTGCACCCGGAGCTTGACATCATGGATATCGTCCTGGTGGATGGTTCTTTTTCCACCGAAACCTTTGCCAGAGATGCACACGGTATTGCCGATACCCTCATCCAGGGCAGTCCAAGGATCTCGGAGATCGTCAGGCAGGTTGCCGCTGAAAAAGGGATCAGTCTGCATGAAGGAAATGTGGTGTCGGACAATGTTTTCTACACCACAGCGGATACCGATTGGTCTGCGCCCTATGCGGAAAATAAGGTTATCGCTTCGGAAATGGAATCTTTCGCGCTGTTTGCCAATGCGCGGGCAGTCAGGAAAGAAGCCGCCTGCCTGCTGACGGTTTCGGACAGCAGTTTCCATAAGGGAGAGGAATTATCAGCGCAAGCGCGCCAGAATGCCTTTGGCGACATGATGCTGCTGGCGCTGGAAACGGCGATTGCGAGTATGAAGTAATTGATAAGAGTATGGTGGGTTCCCAATCCACCGTATAAGCTTTCCTGTCATCCCGAAGCGAGGAATCCCGCTTGTAGTCTGAAGAACTCCAAAACAGGCTAAAGAAGGACGGCTGAGAAAGCGGGATTAATATCAATCTATGCATGCTCCCTTTCTTCTCCTGCATTGTAATGGGGGAAAAATGTAAATCGGGAGGATAGATTTCACCCCCATCATTAACATGCTATTGTACCAACTTGTTACCTCATGTATTCTTATCCTGCTTGGGCATTGAGTAGGAAAGTTGGTTTTATTTTAGATAAGTATCCATCGACAAACTGGATTCTGAACACCTGCTTTTTGTTCTTAGAATAAAATTGAACGGTGTAAATTTAATGGTTTTTAGTTAAACCGGGCATTTCAAAATTCAATTAAAGTTAAGGTGAAAAATGTGGAGAATTAGACACGAATTGTTGGACCCATCTCGTATCGAAGAAGTAGGCAAGCAAGCCCTGGCTTTCAAGGATTCGGGCTTTCATTGTTCCGAAAGCATCATCCGGGCTGTCTGGCCATATGTGATTCCAGATAGAGAGATATCTGATGATGTTCTGCGAATTACCATGCCTTTCCGCGGCGGCATGGCAGCCACTACCGGCAGTCACTGCGGCGGGCTGACCATGGGCATCGCTCTTTCCGGCGCGTTGTACGGCAGGTTGGAAGCGGACGGCGATTACAAACTGGCTCCTTCCATTGCCCGAAAATACTGGAGCCTTTTCCTGCAGGAATTCGGAACTTCCAATTGCACCTTGCTGCGCAGGGGGGAGCCCGGTCCTGAAGCTCCCACCATTTGCGGTTGCATCATCGTTCGTTCTGCCCGCTTGCTGCTTTCTTATTTCGATGCGTTGCACGCTGATTTTCCTTCTCTAGGTGAGATCTACTCCTGGGTGGTGGATCGCAGTCATGAAGAATGTCACGAACAGGTTGTTCCGTTGAAAATGAATGACGAAGAATAAGTTTGTGGGTGGATTCCCAACCCACCCTTGAATATAAGCAGTTACTTTTTGATCAAGCTGATTAACAATTTTGCAGCCTGATTTGCATCCGGCGCGTATCCATCTGCCCCAATCTGCTGCGCAAAAGTTTGAGTGATGGGTGCTCCACCTACCATGATCTTGACGCTGTCGCGTAGCCCGGCATTTTTTAATGCTTCGATAACAAAGGGCATATTTGCCATGGTGGTTGTCAGCAGTGCGGACATTCCAAGAATTTGAGGCTTGCTGTTTTTCACCGCTTTAACAAATTTCTCTGCATCGACGTCTGTACCCAGATCGATGACCTCAAAGCCAGCGCCCTCCAGCATGATCCCGACCAGGTTTTTGCCAATATCGTGCAGATCGCCTTTCACCGTACCCAACACCACCTTACCGATCGGTTCCACATCTTCAGCCACCAGCAGCGGTTTGAGCAGTTCCATCCCACCCTGCATGGCACGCGCGGCAACCAGCAACTCAGGCACGAAATATTCACTTTCTTCAAATAATCGCCCTACCTCTGCCATCGCAGACATCATGCCTTCTTTTAAGATCTTTTCAGTATTGACGTGCGAATCGATAGCCTGTTGCACGTTCTCAACCACCAGATCGTGGTCGCCTTCTAGCACCCCCGTGTAGATTCCCTTGATAATTTCATCCATTCGATGCTCCTTGTTGGGCAAATTGATTGATTTCTTTTATATTTTCAACAGAATTGAATTGGTCACGATCGATGTCTTACATCGACGGAAATTAATTTCGGAATTAAAGCGGTCAGGCAGTTTATTCCAGATTGGCATGCTTAAGAAGAACATCTTTCTCTTTCAAACCTTTTCTTTCCATGAGCATTAAGGTTATTGCATCGCCGAACAATAACAGTACCTGTTCAAACAGAGTGGTCATCGGTTGTTGAGAGATAATAACGGCACTGGAGTCATTTGATCGACGGGTTGGGATCTGAACATAGAAATCTGCTATCTTTCTTACGGTGCTGTCAGGGCTCGCACCCATGTATCCGATTCTGGCACAGAGTTCATGAGCTTTTCTGGCGATTGAAACAGGGATGATCGTTTCGCCGCTGCTGGAACCAACAAGAAGCAGGTCTTTTTCACTTATTGGCGGTTCATCGATCTGTCCTACACAGTATGCTTTGATGTCGAGATGATTCAGCCTTTTCGCGATCGCCTGGAGCGATAAAAGAACTCTGCCAACACCTACCACAAACACCTTGTCAGCCTTTTCAATTTCATCCAGTAGCTGCTCAACAGATTGCGGATCGATCGATTTCAAAACAAGCTCACATTCCTTGATGATCAATGATGCCTTTTCTGAATAAGAATGAATTGCTTCCATTTTCACGCCTTTTTACCCTTTGCAAGTTCTATCATGGCAATGATGTTTTCGATTTTTGCATCATTTTGAATGGTATGGGTTCCGGCAAGGATATAACCGCCGCCTTTTCCCACGATTTCGATCAAACGTTGAACATAATCACATACTTCCTGTTTGGAACCGTTGGGCAGTAAATGTTGGATATCCACTCCGCCATGCAGGCATAGCTCTTTTCCAAATTCAGCTTTCAGCTTGAATGGGTCCATATTGGCTGCAAGTACCTGGATGGGGTTGAGGATATCCACACCAATTTCGATCAGATCGGGGATGACCGAATAGATCGAACCGCAGGAATGATATTTCACTTTTATACCGAATCCATGGACCATCTCACAAAAAGCTTTCATGCGCGGTTTGATGAATTTTCTCCACATGCCTGGAGAAATGAGCAGTCCCCGTTGTGTGGCAATATCATCGTTATATTCGACGAAAGTATATTTCCCTTGCGATGCCAGGATCGATTGCTTGGCGTCTTCCGCCACGAAGTCCATGATCCTATCCATCAAGAAGCAGGCATAGTCTGGATTCAGACTGAGATCGATCAAGAACCTTTCTGTGCCCCGCATCAATTGGGCGGTTTGAAAACATCCCCGGCTTCGGCACCAGGTTGCCATATACTGCCTGGAAGTGATCTCCGCCAGGATACTAGAATAGTCCCAATCATTCACCGCCGGCCAGGGAAATTTTTCCAACTCCTGAATGCTGTTCATATCTGACAAAGGGGCGCGACTAATTTCAGGTTCGAGATAATCCTGAAACGGATTGGAGATTTTCCGGAACGGGACGCGGTAGATGTCAAGATAAGAACCTTGCGGGTCGATCTCGATCGTTGGGTCGGCATATTTGATCGGGGAAAAAGGGTGTTTGAATTTTGGTCTGACGGTGACCACATCCTGCCCGGCCCACTCCCAGAACTCCTTCTCTTCCATCCCCAATTCTTTTAATAGATTGTTTTGCAGTTCGGTTGAGAAGCGCAGATCGATAGGAACCCGATCTGGCTGCTGATGGGATATTGCCAGCAAAACCCTTTCAATGGATTGCAGTTCCATCATTCGATCCCCTCTGCCTGTTCGATCACATCATGGATTTGATAGAGATTTTCTTCGATGGTATTGTTCTTGCAAAAGAGACTTGTGGATCCGAGCACCAGGGTATTGGCTCCCACCTTGATAAGCTTGGGAATGGAAGAAATGGAAACACGACCATCCACCTCGATCTGCGTCATACATCCTTTTCGCTGGATATATTCATGCGCATCCCTGACTTTTTCCAGGGCGTAGGGAACCTGGTTTTCTTCAGTGTTACCGGCATAGCCAGGGTTGATCAACATGAGCATGATAAAATCGCATTCCGGCAAAACATACTCGAGCACGGAAATTGGTGTGGCGGGTTTGAGGGCGATGCCTGCTTTTGTGCCGGCATCTTTTATTTTTCTCAGCATGTGATCCACATGCGCTTCTGTTTCATATTGAAAGCATAATCTTTGCACACCAATATCAAGCAAAGACTCAACGAAAAAATCATTTTCTCTTGCCATTACATGGGCATCAAAGGGGAGTCTGGTGATCTTTCGCAGGCATCGGATCGTGTGCAAACCCACCGGCATACTCGGGCTGAAATATCCGTCGATCAGATCAACATGCAGGTAATCAACTTTGATTTCTTCTAGGATATGGATACCGGTTTTCAAGTCGCATGCATCCATACAGATCAGCGAAGCTGAAAGCTGGATGGATTGGTTTGAAGGATTATTTTTCATTCGAGTTCCTGTTTTATTCTAAATTTGCATGCCTCGTGAACATCATGCTTTGGTCGATCTGTAGTATTTCTATTAATCTCATGACGACCCCATCCGATAAGATCAAAAGACTTGTTTCGAAAAGATTTCCCAGCGGTTGTATGGAAACGACCGGAGATACTTCACTTGATTTGATCGAGGAAGCAGAGATCTGGATATTGATATCGGCGAGCTTGCCTAAAGAAGAATGAGGGAAGATTGTGACCAGAGCGATTTTTGCTCCGATCCTCTTCGCTTTCTCAGTGATGCATACCATGCTGTTGGTTTCGCCGGATCCTGAACCGATAATGAGCATGTCTTTATTATTGAGGGATGGCGTGATGGTTTCTCCAACCACAAATACCTTTAATCCCAGTTGCATCAAGCGCATGGCAAAACATTTCATGATCAAACCGCTGCGTCCTGCACCGCCAACGAACAAACGCTTTGCTTTGAGAATACTTTGACATAAGCTTTCGATCTCGCTTGCGCTGCATCTTTCCAGCGTGCCTGCGATTTCTTCCAGGATCGCTTTATGGATGAAGGACGAATTACTGTTGTCCATTCATCACCTTCCTGATTTCCATCGCAGCCAAAGCTTTATCAGGTTGTTGTGTTATCCCGGACCCTACTACGATGATGTCAGGGTGGTGGGGTAATATCTTGAGGATGTTATGAATATTGATCCCTCCGGCAATCGCAATACCAATATGCGTCGCAGCAGTTTTTGCAACTGCCAGGTCATCGACCGGGATGCTCTTGTCTTTGCTGTCATCCATTGCGGTATGGAGGCAGACATAATCAGCATTGGTGTGATCGATCTGTTGGATCCTTTGTTTGGTCTGCTTTACCCCAATGAGATCGACCACGATCTTCTTTTTGAATTTCTCTGCTGTTTCTATGGCTGCCTCGATCGTCCTATCGCTGGCTGCGCCAAGCACGGTGACGAAATCCGCACCTGCTTCAAAGGCGAGACCGGATTCATAGCAACCACCATCGATGATCTTCAGGTCTGCCAGTACATCGATTTCAGGGTAGCGTTCTTTTATGGTCGTTAATGCGCTCAATCCTTCTCGGAATAGCAATGGTGTGCCCAGTTCGATGATGTCAACATACGGATGGGTATCAGTAAGTATGCTGATCGCATCATCCAATCGCCCAAAATCAAGTGAGAGCTGCAGTTTCATTCTTATAAACTCATTCATCTTTCAGGTTGGTTACCATTTCAAAGAACTTCATCCGCATCGCAGGGATGGACTTCTGCGGCGGGTTCGTGAATACCATAATGACCGGCAGATAACGCAGTCTTGTATAAGAGTTCCAGATCGTCGGGATGCTGCTTGTTTACGAGGCAGGTTTCCAGCATCATGGGCAGGTTTACCCCTGAAACGATCTTGAACTTATCTGCAGGGAGCATGGAATTTGCTATCTCTACTGCTGTGTTGAATGGGCATCCGCAGTACAGGTCACACAAGATCAGTAGTTTGATTTCTGCAATGTCGAGTCTTTCGATGATCTCAAGGAACGATCGTTTGAAATCAACCACTCCTTTTTCAGGATCAAGTGAACAACCGTCCAGGTTTTCATCTGTACCGGTGATTATCTCGACTGCGTTGATCAGTCCTGCCGCAAATGTTCCGTGTGATAGAACGAGTATGTGTGCCATAAATTTCTCTTTGTGTTGTTTTGACAAGGCATTTGATTGCCAAATGCCTTGTCATAGTCATAAAATGCTTAGATGATTTTGAAGAAAGCAGCTACGAATGCGAATACTGCCAGAATGATCGTCATTATTAAAGGAGACACTTTCTTCTTTGCCATCAACGCCCAGATGCTCAGCACGAGCAGCAGTGGCAGCAATTTTGGGAAGATCCCATCCAGAGTATCCTGTAGCAATCTGATTTCTTCTCCACTGCCGAAGCTGATCTTGGTTGTGAACCCAACGTAGCTGGCTGCCATACCGCCCATGATCGTCACGCCCAGTAAAATGATCGCGTCGACAACCTTTTTTGCCTTATCGCCAATAAGGGTTTTCACCGCATCGACACCCAGCGTATAGCCGCGATCGAACAGGAATTTTGAACCCAGTACGATCAAAGCTACGAAAGTGGCGATATAGAAGAGTGGACCGACCACACTGCCGCCGGATGATAACGAGATGGCGATGGAAAGCAGGATGGGAATGATCACTCCGACCAGAATGGAATCTCCAATTCCTGCGATGGGGCCCATCAAACCAACCTTATTGGCACGGATCACATCATCACTCACATCTTTTCCAAGAGCTTTCTGTTCTTCCAATCCGACCGTGATGCCTTGGATCAGGGCACCAACCTGCATTTCGGTATTGTAGAAATGTGTGTGGCGTTTCATTGCGGCAAATTTCTTCGCCTTGTCATAATATTTATCCCACAATGGGATCAGCGAATACACAATGCCCATGGCATGAAAGCGCTCAAAACTGGCTGAGCTGTTGTACCACCACATGTACCGCCACCAGAGTTTGGTTAACTCGGGTTTCGTTAATCTCTCGTTTTTTGCAGCCATTAGAGCACCTCTTCTTTTTCTTTGATCCCATTTGCAGTTGACCGGTAGAATAAGAATGCCAGAACCAGCGCAACGATGGTGAGTTGGATGATGCTTAATTTCAGAGCAACGATTGCCACGAACCCAAACAAGAAGAACAGAATAAAGTATCTTTCCTTCACGCTTTGGAACAACAAGGTGGCAATACCGACTGCGGGTAGTAATCCACCCAAAGCCAGCAATCCTGTGATAACGAAATCGGGGAAGGATGCAATGATTCCCTCGATGTACTGTGCACCGAAATACACAGCCAGAAAAGAGGGAATACCCCTGACGATCAATTGAAGGAGCTGTGGGTAGAGTATATGAGCTCGCTTGAATCCGGCTTCATCACCTCTTTCAAGTGCCCGGTCACCCATGCCGTTGAAAACCGAGTTGATGGCAAGTGTGAAATTCAAAATGAAAGTTCCCAGAACACCGATTGAGGCAGCCAGTGCGATTGCCATCCCCGTATCCATATTGGCTGCCAAAGCCAGACCCATTGCTGGGTATGCGATGAATCCCAACTCTGCTGGGAATGCACCACCGGGTGTGACAACTGCCAGGTATGCGGTTTGTACCACCGCACCCAGTAAGATCCCTTGGGGAATATCACCGAAGATTATCCCGCAGATCAATCCACCGACCAGTGGTCGAGAAAGAACATACCATCCCAGTGTGAAACCCATGAATGGTGTACAAACTGATCCCAGCCAGCAGAATAAACCTACGAGTGCTGCTTGTAAAGCTAACATTTTTCCTCCTTTATTTATTTTTCAAATGTAAAGAAAATTTCCGGGTAATTGTCTATGGCACCTCCTTTTCCTTTCAACCAGTGATCGATTTATCTATTTCATTCCAAAAAACTTTCTTTTGAGTGGGAATGATCTGGAAAAATATCTTGATGCCTGTTTGGTGGATTTCTCGATATGCCTCGATTTCCTGTTTGTCTAAAGCAATGGTAGGAACGATCTCTTTGGTATCGGGGCGTTTGCTTGCCGGGCCTACATTGACAACTTTGATCAGCGGTACGATCACATCCAGTACTTTCAAGCAAGTCAGCACGGACTTGAAAATGACAAAATACCGTTTGGCTGAAGCGTGAGCTTCTGAGAGTTTTATTTGGGCTGTGGCTACATCAAAAACATAAACTCGTATGTTGGAGGGCACTGCGCCTTTATAGATCTCTGCCATGACGGCATCTTTTGCCAGATCGTCATCGATGATGAGGATCCCTTCACAGGGATAATCTGAAAGCCAGCAAACCAGGGTTTGCCCATGGATCACTCGATCATCGATTCGGGTAAAAATGATCATTTTTTTCTCCGAATGTTGTAGTTTTCAACGGTTTGATATAAGGCTACGATGTTCTCTACCGGAACATCAGACATGATATGGTTCGCCGGTGCAACGATGTAACCGCCCTCTTTGTAGAGGATGTTGATTTTTTTCTTCACTTCATCTTCTGTGTCTGTCACTGATCCACGGAATGCGATCTGTGTATCGATGCAGCCATGGAAACAAAGTTGGTCTCCAAAGTTCTTTTTGAGCACCTCAGGATCCATACCCGCAGCGTTGGGTTGGATGGGGTTGAGGATATCGATACCCGTTTCGATGAGATCGGGGATGATCCTTGTGATCGCTCCGCAGCTGTGCATGAAGATTTTGGCTTGGGGCGCTTTCTTTTTTATTTCTGTGTTGAGAGCGGTTCTGCCGGGTTTCACGATCTCCCGGAAACATCGTTCGGAAAAAAGAAGGTTCTTCTGGCTGCCCAGATCATCACATGTTTCAACGATATGGACGAATTCCCCGATCTGCTCCAGGATGAGGGAATAGATATCGATCTCAACCTCCAGGATATTTTCGATCAAACAGCGCGCCAGGGAAGGATTGGTGATCATATCCAGCATGAACCTTTCCATCCCCCGCAATTGGAAAGCCATGTCCACCAGTCCCCAGCAGGGCATTCTGGCTACCAGTGCATATTCGGTCTGTGAATACATCCGTTTGGCTTCTTTATATAGGTCGTTCGTGTCGAAAATATCAGCTGCTTTTGGCCAGGCATAATTCTTTATTTGAGATTCATCCGCATCCGCCAGCGGGCTTTCACGAGTTTCATAATATTCACCTTGCTTTATATATTTGATCCCCCATTCATTCGTAAAGGATCCGTCTTCATGGAATACCGGATAGCGACTGCTTCTTTTTGCGATGATGCGGCGCAGATCGATGTTCAATCTGTCCAATATCCTTTCATCATAATAATTTGATGTTGTCCCTTGCCGAAATGGTTCGATATCTCCGCTGATCTTCAGATACTTCTTGAGATTGAAATAGGCTACATCGTTCAAACTGCTGGCTGCTCCCCCTAGGTCCATGGGAGGGCGGTCTGCATCTTGATGATTGATGGTTTTGAGTACTCGTTCTCTTGAATTCATCATTTGTCGAATTCCAATATTGCGAAGTTGTAAAAGGATAATATAACGCAAGTAAAATAAAGTCAATACAGTTGGAATATTGCGAAAACATAAAAAATTATTGGTATAATAAGCAAATAAAATGCAATATCGAACATTACACTACGTGCAAATTGTGAATTGACCTTGTAAACATGAACAGGTAGAAAAAGTCTAGCTGAGGGCGAAAAAAATGGAAAAAAGCACAGTGACGCGCAGGAACCAGATCCTCAAGATGCTGGCGGAAAATGAAGAATTGAAGACCTCCAGCCTGTCAGATTATTTTGATGTGACCACTGAAACGATCCGTAAAGATCTCCTTTATTTACAGAATACCGGAGCGGTCAAGAAGTTGCACGGCAGGGTACGCCTTTCAACCAAAGGCAGTGATACGCCGCTCGACTTGCGCACTTTTCAGATGCGCAATGAAAAGACCCTCATCGCGAAACAAGCGCTTGCCATGATAGAAAATAATTCGACCATCTATATTGATGGTGGCAGCACCGCACTCGAGATCGCGAAACTGCTCAACCAAAAAGAAGGGCTGGTGGTGATCACCACTTCGCTCAGTGCAGCCAATTATATTGCCAAACAAAACAACACCGTTTATATTGCCAGCGGCTTTGTGGAAGGTCCTTCCATGATCATTCATGGACCCTTCCTCTTCGAAAGCATCAAACAGTTCAAACCCGTGGTCTCCTTTATGGGCACCAACGGTGTGCTTTTCCATGATGGACCTACCAGCAAGAACTTTTACGATATTGAAGCCAAAAATGAAATTGTGTTGAACAGCAATATTGCTGTGGTAGTGTGCGACAGCAGCAAATTCTCCGAGTCGGGCATGCTGCAGTACACCAGCTGGTCGAATATCGACTTTTTGATCACCGACAGCGGCATCCCCGTTGAATCCCGGGAACAGATCGAAAAGCAAACCAAGATCATCATCGCTGAAGAAAAATTAGGTTCGATGTATTAGAAGAAAAAATAAAGTAATTTGTTTTAATAGGAATAACAGGTTCGTGCTTCAGGAGAGGTTTTTCTGGATAAAAGGCAATTTTCATCGTCTGTAAAGTCATCTTTCATAAAATTCCGGGAAATTTGCGCAATTTCCATCAAGTAAGAATGGTCATTAATCGTTATTCTCAATAAAAAAGGAGACCGATCTTATGACAAATAAAACCAAGAAAAATCCATCGTTTGAAATCCACTCGATTGGATTTGTACACAGCGATGAGCAGCAGGGGTGTTATGAAATCAAACTGTATCCCCGGTTCATTACCGGGCTTGAAAAATTGGAAGCGTTCAGCCATGTGATCATTTTTTGGTGGGCTGATCAGCATGATAACCCTGGAGATCGCAGCATCCTGACTATCCAATTGCCGTATGCCGAGGGCATTCGGGCAGGGGTATTTGCCTGCCGTAGCGAATATCGCCCCAATCCGATCGCCATGACCGTCATGCCGATATTGAACATTGATAAGGAAAATGGGATCGTCACCCTTCCGTGGATCGACGCTTTCAATGGCTCGCCGGTTTTGGATCTGAAGCCCTATATTCCTAGCTCAGATCGGGTCAGAGACTTCCGGGTTGCGGAATGGATGAAAGCTTGGCCGGAATGGATGGAAGATGCGGGTGCATTTTTCGCGGAAAATGAAGTGAATTTCGGAAATTAGACTGAACTTTCTCCTGGTTCCGGAATGAACAACCGGGACCAGGGGTAAAATGAAAAACAAAAGAGAGGGTGTAAGAAAGTGATACAGCCTGTTGTTTGCGAAAAAAAACAGATCGTGCTGGTAGGTATGAGTTTTTATGGTGATCCGTTTGACTCCCGGGCGGGGTGGGATGACCAAAATGAGATCGGGCACCTCTGGACGCGTTTCATGAAATTCCTATCTTCCCATCAAAGCGAAATAGATGCAAAATCACCGCCATTTTATGAAGTCCATATCTACACCGCTGAGACCAGAGAAATAGGCAAATTCGAGGTTTTTGTGGGTATGGAAGTGGATCTCACAAAGATCAAAATGTTTCCAGTAGAACTGTGCCTAAAAGTACTGCCAGAAACCCAATATGCTATTTTTACTTTCCGTGGGGAGGAGATCACAACAGATTGGGAAAAGACGCTTCAAGATTGGCTCACTACTTCAGGGTATGCCAGCCCGTATACCTATAATTTTCAGTATTATGACGACCGCTTCAAGGGGCTGGACAGGATTGGGGAATCTGTTCTGGATGTGTATATTCCTGTTGTGAAAATTGCCTGATCCATGTGCATACAGATCGAGATCATTTATCAGGCGATCGAGTTCATGGAATCTCAATTACGATCCCATATCATGCTCGCACAGATAGCGGAACGATGCGGTTATTCCCTCTTTTATTTCATCCGCACTTTTAACAAGGTCGTCCATCAGACTCCATACGATTATCTGATCACCCGCAGGTTGAGCGAAGCCCTGAAAATGCTCTGTGAAACAGATCGCCGCATCACCGATATTGCCCTGGATTTCTGTTTTGAAACACCTGAAAGTTTCTCGCGTGCTTTTAAACGATTGTTTGGTATTCTCCCCAGCCTTTGCCACAAGGAGGAAATCCCTGAATCTGTTTTTCCAGTTCCACCTAAAACCCTGCAGGACTTACAGTTTATCAATCGGAATGATTTCATCTTGCCCGAATGGGTGGAATTCGAAGAAATGAGCCTGGTTGGTCTATCGACTGAATTCACTGGTTGGGATCAGGTGAAAGAGATTCAACAAGATGGGCGATTACGAACACGGTTGGCTGGCAATAGTGGAGGAAGAAAAACGGAATTTTTTACTGTTAGGTCTTATACCGATAACCAGTGGCAACACGGGTATCTGTTCAAAGGTATCGAAACAGAAAAAGAGATGGAGATAGTTCCTCCTATAACGATCCAGCGGATTCCCTCTGGTTTGTATGCCAGGATATTCTGTAGGGAAACCGACCAGCAAGCAGCTTTGAATTACCTTCTGTACACCTGGATGCCAAGAATGGGGTGTAAACTGAAACATCGATTCTTGGTTGAAGAAGCCAGGGAAAATGACCGCTCAAGGGTGAATCGGTCTATCAAGATTCCCGTTCTGATGATTTAAAGGAAACATAAAGTTTTCACTTTCATTCTTGGGTCTTTTGGAGATATATGTCCGTTTCCAGAATTTGCTTCAAGTACAGGTTGTTGTCTTCCGCCATATCGTCCTTGATCAGAGCGGGTTTCTAATCCATCTGAAGTGAAACAATGGAATATCCAACTTTCAATTGCGCATATCATGTTGAGCGTCAGCGAAACATCTCACCAGTTGTGAGTCAAACCAGCCAATAATATAAATTACATTTCAATGAAAAGAGCGATGCAATTTGTTGATTTATTAACTGAGAAATAAAGAGATTTCTCAGTCATTGCGCTTCATCGGAATGGCATTTAACTAGTAGGTTAAGTTCTTAATCACCTATTCCATTCAGTAAAAAATAATGCACCAGGCTTCGTACTCTCCATAGAATTATTAAAATATAGCTAAGACATTACAACCCTATCAGATCACATAGTGCGCTGGGTATCGATCCCCGGTACCAGATGCGGTCATGGTGCAGCCTACCCAATTTCAATAAGTAGACTATCACAAGACTGGTTCATATTTTAGAGCTAGGTCAAGTCAAAGCAAGTATAATAAAAAGATTAAGGGAAATTTAATTGCCTGAAGGAGGAGAATATGGATCTGATTGAGAAGAACATCACACCCGCGGAGGAGGAGCAATCGGTACGCACCTATTGCTGCACCTATTACAAATCTCGCTTATTAGGTATAGAGACCAACGGTTTTCTGGGAGTGACAAACAAGCGGGTTATTTTCCAGGCAACCGGTGCTTCAGCATCCGGTCGCAGTGTAATCCAGAGCGAGGTGCCTATCGCAGACATCTCCGGCATTACCAGCTTCAAAGGTCCCTTCTTCAGCATCCCAGCCATGCTGGGCGCCATCATTCTTTCCTTTCTGTTGGGCGGCATCACCATGGCTTTGTTAACTGCTATTGCGGCATGGAGCAATTCCAGGCCTGTACTTGATATCCTCGGTTGGGTGATTGTGGTGGGCGCTTTCTTCGGCTCCTTTTATGTACCGGTTAAATCCATCTGGCGACCGGTCTTGGTGGGCATCGCGGCATCTGTGCTGGCTGGACTGGGCGGGAGTTCGTTGCTGGGTTCATTATCGTTATTCGGTAGAAGCCAGAACAGCGCTGGAGGCTGGCAGTTCATATTGGCAGCTTTTATGGCTATATTCGGTTTGTTGTGCGCTTTCTGGTACGCACGCCGACCGACCTTTGCCTTGCAGATCGGTTCAAAAGGCGGTGCCAGTACACCCATATCGATATCCAGCGCAACCGGTATGGGATTGCTGAACATCTCTGCTGCCAAGTCGCTAAATGCTGAGCCAGCCAAAGACGCGGAATCCATGCTCAAAGAATTGGGTGCGCTTATTCTGGATATCCAGATGTTAGGCGATTACGGGATTGAAAAATGGAAGACACTATAACTGGGGGAGGCAAATAATGGATACACTTCCAATTGTAGCAGCGCTTTCGGATAACGAACTGATCGTACGTGTTTATGCATGCACCATCCTGCGCCCGCTGTTGGGCAAAACCTCGCTGGGTTACCTGACGGTGACCAACAAACGTGTTATCTACCACAGCGAAGTGCACACAATGGGCAGCAAGAATACAATCATCTCGGAGCTCCCCCTAAATGATGTGAGCGGCATCAGCGCTTTTATCGGAAATTCCTTCAATATCCCACTTTTCCTGCTTTTTAGTGCCGTAATGTACGGGCTCACATTTATGATGATGAATTTTCTGCCATCAGCTTTGACCAGTTGGGTAACAAGCATCCTCCTGGTGCTTCCGTACGCCATTGTTTTCTTGGTGGATAAGAAAATTCTCAATCGCGAGATCATTGACAGTTTCTTTGACAATCTGGCAGGCACGCCCATGGAATCGGTCATCAAGCGCGAAAACAGTGAAATATTCCGTACTATTTTCCGTTATATGTTTCTGGTTGGTGCGTTGCTGTTTTCTTGGAATATGGTCTTCCGCACCATGCGCGGCGGCAGTATGATCTTGGGAAACGGTATGATGTTGATAATCTATTTCTTCATATACCGCATGTTCTTTGGCACAAACCGCACCTTTAGCCTGCAGATTGCTTCCAAAACCTCACAGGGGAAGGGTATCACCATAAGGGGCGCAAATGGCATCTCACTTTTCCGCAAGGATGATACGCCCGGCAGCACCATCATTGCCAAGCCGGCGGAAGATGCCGAACTGATCGCGCGCGACCTGGGCGCACTGATCATGGATATCCAACAGTTAGGAGATCTTGGCATCCAGAAATGGAAAAAGAAATAGACTCTTACCTATTGCGGTCTTTAAATAAAAAATTAGGAGAGAAAAATGTACCAGCTGGATAAGGATTTGGCGCGCAGTGTCCTGCTGAAGCAGGGGCACGCAACTTACCAGATTGATATTTTATTAAAGAACTATCCATCCCTGCAGGATGAAATGGGCGTTGTGGTGGAAAAATGGCTCCGGGATCAGAAAATACCTGATCTGGAAGTGGACGGTCTATCGATCAGAGAAGTGATGGAGACACGCCGCTCGAGTTTTCTGGTAGCAGTACGAGACCTCAATCGTTTATTGGATGCTTCTCTTCCTGATGAGAAACGCACGCAGTGGCGGCGGATTTTGACTACGCCGGTATACTACGAGTGATTGGAGGATAGCCATGATACCCAATATCCCCAATCTGCGGCAAGAAAATTGGTCCGGAATAACACTTCTTGAAAGAGAATCAGCCCTGCAAGCCCTGGCAAATTATCTTGCACGGGAAGAAGGACGCCCGCGATGTAGCGTTCATGCGGTTCTCATGGAGGAAAATACGCGCGGTAGCTATAGCCATGATGCAGCAGGGATCGGCAATATCAAGATTAACCGGGATCTGGTAAATAGAGATCAACCCTATCAGGCAGTTGAAACACTATTCCATGAAAACCGCCACGCGTACCAATTCCATATTACCCAACACCCTGAATTGGCTGAAAGCGAAAAGCAACTTCAAGACTGGCAGATGAGTGAAGAGGGCGGTTACATTCAGCCGGAAGAATTGAATTTATCCACCTATCGTTTTCAACCAACAGAGGCAGATGCTAACCGTGCTGCCCGTGATCGCACCGATGAACTTTATGAAGACACATTTCAAGATCAAGGACAATACCCTGCCTATAAGGTGGAAAAGGAACAGCAGATTGCGGACGCGGAAGAATTGGCGGAATTTGAGCTGGGAGAAAACTATGAGGAAGAAGCGCGCCAGGCTGTACAGTCCAAATATCAGGCAATGATAGATATGGAGCAGGATGTAACCCATAACCAGGCGGCTGAAATGCAAACCGGATTCGAAGAAGTAGAACCGTCAGTCGGAGAAGCAGAAGAAGAGCTGTCGGATATATATCAGCAAGATCCTGTTCCGGCAGATAAATCGCATTTCACGCCTGAAGCTCTCGAAGCCATGCAGAATGCTGACCGCAAGCTGGCAGAGGAAGAAGCAGAAATGGATGTAAAGCTTGCTGAATTTTACGAGGAAAAGGGCAAAAAGCCAGTGGGAGATAACCCCATCGAAGAAGTCGCGCAGCAGATGGATACCCCCACAGCAACCGGCAGCGCGGGAGAAGAGGACGAAGAAAAATCTCAGGATTATGATCACTATTCCGGCTACGGCATGTGATGCCTGGCAAATAAGGGAGAGTTAAGAAATATGCAGCAAACCGGTGCGATGAAGAATACAACAGTGTTCGATGGCAATGCCCTGCAGATAAGTGTCCCGCCGATCGAAGGTGAGGGCGTGCGCTGTTTCCTGAATGGTACCGGTGGGGATGGGGTTCACGCGTGTGTGCCACTGAGCGATGACCTGCTCAGTAAGCATATGCTATTCTTGGGCGGCATCGGCATGGGCAAAACCAATGGTATCTTCCAGATCATCCATCAGCTGCGCCAACGAATGAACGCGGATGATGTCATGCTCATCTTCGATACCAAGGGTGATTTCTACAACACCTTCTACCAAAAAGGCGATATCGTCATCAGCAATGACGACAAGGCTACTGGCTCAGACGGCATGAACTATTGGAACATCTTCAATGAGATTGATGCTGGGGATTCTGTTGAAGAAGAAATCATCGAGATCGCGCGGGCGCTCTTTTACGAGCGTAGCAAGCAGTCTAGCCAACCTTTCTTTCCCAACGCGGCGCGCGATATCTTCACCGGACTGATGTTGCACTTCTCGCGTGGCGAGGATGGCGCAGATAACGCCAAACTGCGCGCCTTCTTGGACCAATCTCCGGCGGCTGAGATCCGCGCAATCTTGCAGCAGCATGAAGATCTCAAGGCTATGGTCAGCTACATCGCGGACGATCGCTCACCTCAAACACAGGGAGTTATTTCAGAACTGCAGCAGCACATTCGTGAGGTTTTTGTTGGCAACTTCCGAAAGAAAGGCTCGCTCTCGATGCGCAAATCTATCCGTGCCAAGGGAGGACGCATCATCTTTATCGAATATGACTTAGGCATCGGCGGTATGCTGACACCTATCTACCGCCTGTTGATGGATATGGCTATCAAGGAAGCCATCAGCCGCAAGAAGAGTGAAGGCAATGTCTGGTTTATCATTGACGAGTTCCGTTTGATCCCAAACCTTCAGCATGTGGATGACGGTGTTAACTTCGGGCGCAGTCTGGGAGCCAAGTTTATAATCGGAGTGCAAAATGTGGAGCAGGTCTTTCACGCTTACGGGGAAGCTCAGGCACATTCCATCCTATCCGGCTTTCTTACTACTGTGGCTTTCCATGTCAATGATGCGACCACGCGACAATTCATCCAGGGACTGTTTGGACGTAACCGGAAGAAAGAGGTCTATATGGCGGCAGTACAATCGCGCGGGATTGTGGAACAAGTACGCGATGCTAATGTGGTTGAGGATTGGGAAATCGCCAATATGCATGTTGGTGAAGCCATCATCGGAATGCCGGGTTTCGAACCCTTTAAATTTCGTTTTGATAAATTCAGCATATGAATTTTGCGTTTACCCTTGTCCGTTTTTTATTGTTTCAGATGGCTCAAAAGCGGACAAAATCACTTTCTCTAGCTTGACGAACGGAGATTTCGCAGGTGGTGATGTTTTTTCGATTGGTTTAGAAGCGTGCTTACTGTCGATTGTCCGGATTTTTTCAACATATACTGGAATTACTTGTAGAGGTAGGGGACGGGATTTTTCTTTCTGTTTTTGAACAGGTTCCAGGGGTAATGCGGTCAGACCAATTGATGAATCATCTGGCGGTTTCTGCTTTCATCCACTACTCAGGAGACTCGTTGTATAGCGATTGTTTTCGACAGCCACTTCTGACCGTCTTGTCTTTCGACTCTGAATTCATTCTTTCCTTTGCTATTCATATGTGTTTTTTCAGGCATGAATTTTTTGTAATAATTATAAGGACTATCACCCGCAACGCTTTTTTGTCAAGTTTTGCTCAATAGGTGTTTCTTTTGGTAATCAAAATTAAACCTGAAAGATTGGAATTAGATAAATATAGGATTAAGAAAATTTATCTAAACAAGTTAATTTCCCCACCGTGGTTGATAATCACAGTAATTATTATCAGTTAATCGACGGGTATATCCATCCGATAGGCGCATGATATATATTTCGCATCCGTCCGGATCCCAATAATTGTCACGGTAAGACATGAACGTGATCCATTTTCCATCGGGAGAAAATGAGGGTGCCAGATTATCGCCGCCTTCGGTAATGATCTGTGTGCTGCCATTTTCGCCAAATAAGAATAGCTCCCGGTTGTGCAATGAATATTCACCGGTGTAAGACGCCATTATACCGTCGATGCTCCAGTCACTGCGACCGCGCAGCCCATCCATGTCTGTGAGTTTACGGACATTGCTGCCGTCTTTGTTCATGATATAAAACTGGATCCCGGTTTTATCGGGGTCAGCAGCGAACAATATCTGTTGCCCATCCGGAGACCAGACCGGATCTTTGCAGTCGTAATAACTGTTCAGATCTTTTATGAAATCTCCATCTCTGGTAAGGAGGGAAATATAATTATTGCTGTTGATGTGGCGTGTCGCGACGAGGTACTGTCCATCAGGGGATAAAGCTGGCGCGTAGAAATCACCCATCCCCGAGGTGATCTGCGTCATGTCTGATCCATCACTATTCATGATAAAGATATTAAACCCTGTGTGGTCAGGAAGTGAAGAAGAAAAAACGATCTGATCCCCATTTGCTGAAAACGATGCGTAATAATGTTCATAATGAAGATCGTTGGTAAGCTGTTTCCAACCGGTTCCGTCTGGGTTGATGATACAAATCTGATCATGATTTGTTTGACGATCTATTTGGCAAGTGAAAACAATCTTTCCTGGGGCGGGATCTTCTGAATTGTAAGATGGGCTAGTTTCTGGTTGCTTTGTGGATTTCGGTTCTTGTGTTTCATTTTCCTCCGAAAAATCTTTCTCTTCTGCAGTGGTTTCATATAAAAATTTTTGCTGCGTTTCCTGAGCTTCAATTGTCGTGAGATATTCGGCTACTTCATTATGTCCTTGATTTGAAGAACCCTCCGGAAATGAAATTACTCCAAAAGCAAAAAGGAAGACAATACAAATAACAAATCCAATTATCGGTAGAAATTTTAAAAAGCTCCTATTCGGTAACTGATCGTGGTTTTTACTTTCTGCATCAAGTAATTCGTGGCAGTTAATACAATATTTTTCGTATTTTGGGTTTTCAAAACCACAATTAGAGCATTTCAAGATATTCTCCTCGGTTTCTGTCTCATTTCCTCATAAACGCTAATTGTAAACCAAGTTGATCTGAAACTTAGTAGATGGTTAATGATAACAGCGATGTTAAACGCTCATGATGTTTTTTTACAGCGAGGATGAAACAAAGCATTTGTTATATACTCAAATTGTTTTATAAGGAATAGAAGAGTATTTTTTTGTTCAGGGATAAGCAGCAGAACTGGCAAAGAGAGCAGATCCAAATACCTGCAAGGTTTTAAAACGAAATGTAGGTAATTAACAGCAAGGCTTTGAGACTGTATTATGAGAGCTCCACTACAAACAGGACTGCCGGGTATATTGCTCCCCATTTTTGGTTAGAGTGCCGTGATTTGAATTGTGGATCTCATGCACCACATTCAGGATCAGACGTGTCCATGGCGTATCACAATGTCTATTGTGTCCACCTGGTTCCAACCAATTGCACCCGTATTGCACCCAAATCGGGAAGGAAAATCGAGAATTAAAGAACTCTAAATTCATTGAAATCTAATTAATCGATATCAAGCCCCCATTTTTCAAATAATTCTTTATAGAATGAAGGTTGAGGGAAATCCGGTATCATTATCCGAGTTTGATGCCGGTAGCTGCGTCCATCTTTCTCAGCCATCTGCAGGGCTTCAACAAGCCCCTCAAGTTTACTGGCGGGTATGGAGAATATCATTTCATCATCACCCGCCATAGCTCTTTCGTATTCACCGGGGTCTGGAATGGTGATCCTGTATTCCCCGTTTTCGATGACCGGCACGATTGCGTAAACGCATGATTCAGTCCGATCGAAAACCGAATGGACGAGTTCACGGTCATGCTTTTTAACTGCTGCAACCAAATGCAGGAGCTGGGCAGTATTCGAGTAAATGAGCACCACATCAGGTTCAAAATTGGCGGTTTTAAGTGGAGCCGAAACTACCCCGATATATTTTCCAACCTCGAACCTGGGAAAGAAAGAATGGTTGTCGATGAATGCATCATGCGGATCTTCAACCAATCCGAAACCCATCAAAGGTGCCCAGCACCAGTTATCTTCCTTCAGCATGGCAATGGTTTCGCCGCTGCGGCGGTTCATTGCAAAAGCCTGACATTGTGCCAGATGAAACCCACGTTCCTGTTTTGGTCTGATAGCTCCGTCGGGGATATCCTCATCTTTTTCCAGCATTTTTACCGCGATAGGATAGGTACGAAGTATTAATAAATTTTCGAGTTTTAAACTCATGCAGTTAAATTCTTCAATCGATGGCATATCGTATCTCCGCAAGTCAAATCATTATACAATTTTTGTATATAAAACAGGGAGATCAAAAATGAATCACTTGAGAAAGCGATGCAATATTTTTTGTGATGAATTTGCCAGGCGGAATTTAAATCTGCTTTTTAGATTTTTAATAAAAGAGGATACCTAGGCGTAATTCTTTTTTGCCTAGGTCCTATAAAAATATCAAAGATGTCTTTTTTAGCTAATCACAGATTCTTTTTGCGTGCCAATAATACTTTCCACAAGGCATTACCGCTACACAAAATGAATCTTTATTTCTCATAATTCGTTTCAAGGTATAACCTGAATTGGAACAATAATTCGTCTTTTAGTTTATTTTTTACCCAGGCTTTTTGTTTTTCATCTAGAACCTCCCCTATGCCGGAGAAAATACCTCGATTGTCCATCTTTTCTAAAAGTACGCAGCATTTCTCCAGAAAATCTTTGAATGGCATATTGGTCCTCTTCTCAACCAGTCCCCGATTTACCGGACAATTATTGGAAAAGAAGAACCAGGTATCATAAATATCACGGTTGGTCTTGCCAATCCGCTCATAAAAAGCCACTAGCTTATTGGCTGCCATATCCTCAGCGATTATCACCTTCATCGAAATTCCCAGGTAGGATTTGACGCCGTATCTGGAGCCAAAACTACGTTTGTTGACTTCGACCTTCACGTTTTGAGCACCTGGTTCTTTTTCATCATAGGATAAAATGTAAATCAAGCTATATCTTTTCATATCTGCTGATTTCACCTGTCCATATTTTTCTAAAATGCTCTTTACTTTTTCAAAGACAAGTTTTTCTTTCGTTTCATCTAGTAGATCAAAGTCCAGATCGACTGAAAAGCGGTCAAGCTTATAAAACAGATAGGCTGCCGTCCCACCTTTGAATCCCAGTATCGGCCCAATAGTCGGGTCGGAATAAATATCTTTGAGAATTTTGACCAGAATGCTTTTATGGATGGCTTGATTGAGGGTCATATTATTGTTCCTGCATAGCTTGATAATACTTATTGATTTGCTCACTTATTCTTTTATTTTTCCCGTAAACTGGCAAGAGTCCGTCGACTTTCTTCCAATCGAGCGATGAAAGTTGGTCAAAATGATAGTCCTTATTCAAATAGACCACGTCCAAAAATGCTCTTTCCGGGCTGGCAATCGCATATTGCTCTTTATTCTCGATTCCAGCTGAATTGGTCAGGATGGAACTCTTGAGCGTTTTATAGACGATTTTCTGACCATCGGCGACGATTTCTTTGGTCTGGTAAGAAGCCACGAAGATTTGACTGTAATACTGGAATGTGACACCAGCATTGCCTAAAACCGTTTCAAAACTGATGTAAGCAGGGGTGAATATTTTTGTAGCAAGTTCAAAGCGGTCGTAATTTTTATCTTTGGCATAGATTCCTCTTCTGATCGGATATAAATTGCCACTTTGCAAATAATAGCTGACCCGCTTTTTAGCTGTATTCACATCAATCCCGCCCCACATCAAGAGCAGGTCTTTAAAGGTAAAAACAGTCTGATCTGACCTAAGAATTGTTTTAAGAAAACCTTTTTCCATAATAAGTAAGTTAAAGGTGAGGATTATACTCACCTTTAACTGTTAATATATCATAAATGGCTTTGGTTGCAAGATACTAACTAGACTCAAGGCATCTAAGATAATATGAATAACTTGCTTGGGAAGTACCAATTGCGCCAGAATTCTTCCAATCAGGATAATACCCCTCTCTATACTTCCAGAGATAGTGTTTTAAACAAAAATACCGCATTGCTACGGTATTTGAGTAGCGCACCAGGGAATCGAACCCTGAACCTACTGATTAAGA
>JAAZNC010000032.1 GCA_012798455.1 Chloroflexota bacterium
CAAAGCTTGGGGTGTGGGACAAAATAGAAAATCAGACACATGATCTGTAAGCACACGGTTAATTTCCTCTGGCATCTTTCGATTAAAAGAACGCAGCCCTGCTTCCACATGCACCAAAGCAGGCTTCATTTTGGCAACCACCAGAGCACCTGCCAGGGTGCTGTTGGTATCGCCATAGACAAACACACAATCAGGCTCATATTGAAGCAGGGCTTTTTCAATACCTACCATCATCTGTGCAGTTTGCTCAGCATGGGATGCACTGCCAATATCTAAATTAATGTCTGGTTCAGGGAGACCCAAATTTTTAATAAAAATATCCGAAAGATTCCTATCGTAATGCTGCCCGGTATGCAAGAATATCTGCTCACCTTTCCCCTGCCAGGCTCTGGCTACCATCGCAACTTTGATGAATTGTGGTCGCGCACCAAAAATATGGAAAATTCGCATAAATTACTTCTCTTTGAAATTAAGACTATACCACACTTTAACAGATATTAAATGAATAAAATCCAATTATATATTGTTTTTTAATCTAATCATGACTTATTGATCTTAATTTAAGTTTTTAATTATTCTGTTCTTTAAACTTATATTAATCTTCCTTAATTTTAGATTTATTTTTAGTTGTTTCTTGTATCGAGATAAGTTTGTTTCGATAATCATTTGCTATTAGTTGCCAACTTATTAATAATTGCTTTGAATATTCAATCATTTCTCGCATTTTCTTTATTTCTTCAATTAATGACAAAATTTCATTGTCAAAATTATATTCTGTATCAGAATAAAATTTATTATATTTTTGTTCTATTTTTAATAGTTCATTATCACTAATTGATTGAAAATTCCAAAAATCATTTTCTCGTTTATTTGCCATTGTTGGTATCCCTCAAAATTAATAAATTTATTAAAAATATTTTATTTCAAAATAAAGAACTCTCTCTAACAATTTTCTTGAATGTAATCCAAGGCATTCTGCAGTCGTTGCAGTACCGCTTCCTTACCCAGAATCTCCATCGATTCAAACAGCGGCGGGGTGACCTTCTGCCCGCTGATGGCTTCCCGTACAAAGCCCAGGAACTGTCTGGGATTTTTACCGGCTTTTTCCATCAATCCACGCACTGCTAGGTCCAGGCTCTCTTTTGACCAATCTTCCTGCTCTTTCAGCGCGTTCAGCACCTGTTCTCCACAGGCGATGGTCTCTTCGCTGCTGCAGCCGCTCATCAAAATGCGATCTGTGGTATAGTCCGCCTTCTCCGTAAAGAAAAAGCGTGTCATCTCAACCGCCTCATCCAGGGTAATAATGCGCTCTTTGATGATCGGTGCCAGTTTTTCCAGCATGGGAAGACCAGCATGAATTCCTGCGGATTCGTAGTAAGGTTGCAGGCGTTTTGCCAGTTCCCCATCGCTCAATTCCTTGATATGCAGCTTATTAAAATGATCGAGCTTTGAAAAATTGGTCGCTGCGGGAGAAGGGTTCAATTTCTCCAAAGAAAATTTTTCGATCAGATCCTGCATGGTAAAGAATTCGGTATGGTCGTCATAGCTCCAACCCATCAGCGCTACCCAATTCACCACCGCTTCCGGTAAATAGCCCAACTTTGCCATATCTTTAATAAAGATGGAATACCCTTCACCGCTCAGTTCCATAGCTTCACGCTTGCTCATCTTGCCCTTGCCGCTCGGCTTTAACAACACGGAAAGATGCACCCACACCGGTTCCTGCCAGCCAAATGCCTGGTGGATCAGGCTATGCAATGGTGAAGTGGGCAGCCATTCCGAACTGCGGATGACATGCGTAATCTTCATCAAATGATCATCCACGGCAGCTGCCAGATGATAGAGTGCCCAGCCATCCGATTTGATCAGAATGTAATCATCGAGAGTTTTGTTATCGAATGTAATCTCTCCACGCAGAAGATCCCTGACCACAGTGGTCCCTGCGAGAGGTGTTTTAAAGCGCAACACATGAGGTTCCCCGGCTGCAATCCTCTTGCGAGCTTCTTCAAGTGGAATTGACCGACAGGTGCGATCATAATGAGGCGGTTCTTTGCTTTTTTGTTTTTCTTCGCGCACTTTGGCCAGGCGTTCAGGGGTACAAAAACAATAGTAAGCGCAACCCATTTCGACCAGCTTATCACCATATTCCTGATAGATCTGTTTGCGTCCCGATTGGCGATAGGGTGCATAGGGACCGCCTACATCAGGACCTTCATCCCAATCCATTCCAAGCCAGTGCAGATTATCTATGATCTCTTGCTCTGCACCCTCCACAAGCCGTTTCCTATCGGTATCTTCGATACGTAAGATGAACTGCCCTCCTGTTTTTCGAGCAATCAAATAATCATATAATGCCGTCCGTGCGCTTCCCAGATGTAAATGTCCGGTCGGAGATGGCGCAAAACGAACACGCACAGGCTGAATACTTTGTGTCATAAAATTCCTCTACTGAATAATCTTTTTTCGTAGCGCAACGGATTCGACCAATCCGATGCCTACAATTGATGATACCAGAGAACTGCCGCCATAGCTAAGGAATGGGAAAGGTAATCCAGATACGGGCACCAGATTCAGGTTGACTCCGATATTGATCGCCGTCTGGAAGAATAGCATGGCAGCATAACCAAACGCCAGTAAAGACCCATAGTGGTCGGAAGCAGTCTGCGCCACACGGATGCAGCGCACAATGATAAAAGCCATCAACGCAATAATAGCAGTGGTGCCAACGAAACCAAACTCTTCGGCAACCACCGAAAAGATGAAATCGGTGTGCCGTACCTTCAAGAAACGCAACTGTACCTGGGTACCCTGTCCATACCCTTCCCCGAACCAACCACCCGAGCCAATGGCAATCTTGGATTGTTGAATGTTATAAACATCACCATAACTGGCTTCCGGATCGGGAAAGATGAAATTGAGGATACGCGCCTGCTGGTAATCTTCCAGAAATGGAAAAGCGATCACTACCAACAGAATTCCTGCCACAGCCAGGATAGCCAGATATTTTGCCGGTAATCCGGAGATCCATAACAAGGCAAACCATATCACAAAGATCACGATGGAAGTGGAAAGATTGGGCTGCAGCAAGATCCAAACCACAATACCGAAGGTCAAGATAAAACTTCTAATGATCCACTTAAAGTCTTTTTTATCGTCCCAGGTGCGTGTGAAGTGATCTGCCAACACCATAATCATCAATATCTTCACAATCTCAGAGGGCTGGATGAGGATCACTCCAGTATCGATCCAACGGGCGGAACCAAAGCGGGCTTCACCATAAACGTAAATAATAAAAAGAGCTGCAAAGGCAAAAGCATAGATAAATTTAGCAATAGATGCCCACAAATGATAGTCAATGGCTGCCATGATGATCACCATCACCAATCCAGCAGCCACGAAAATCGCCTGGCGCTGCGGATAATCTGCCAATTCTTCGCTTCCGGCAATGGCAGATTGGATCATAACGATGCCAAACAGGCACATGAAAACCACTGCCCCGAACAATAAAAAGTCAAAATTACGCCACAGATTACGCCGCATAGATTTTATTACTTTGCTTTCACGGGTATATCACAAATCAAACGCTGTTCGCGCCCCTCATGCATCATAGAGATCTTTACCTGTGATGCATCAATGGCGACATGCCGGGAGATGACTTCGATCAACTCATCTTTCATATCATCCAATACACGCGTGGTGAGATTGGTGCGATCATGAATGAGTACCAGTTTCAATCGTTCCTTCGCGGTATCGGCACTATCTTCTTTCCCCAGTTTTTTCAGCCAATCTGCCATGTGTTCATCCCTCCTTATTGAAAACCTTGGAAATGCGTTTGATGAAATCATCCTTCTGGTTCAAGTCAACAAAAGGCACATCCTGCCCCGTGAGGCGCAAAGCCACATTCCTGAAAGCCTGTCCGGCACGTGATTTCGGATTGAGCACCACCGGCTGCCCTTTATTGGTACTCACCAACACGTTTTCATCTTCCGGAACAATTCCCAGCAATTTAACCGCCAGCAGTTCCAGCACATCATCCGCTTCCATCATATCTCCGCGTTTGATCATGTCGGGGTTGATGCGGTTGAGGATCAAGCGGGCAGGTCCCTTTTCAGCAGCCTCGATCAGTCCAATAATACGATCAGCATCCCGTACCGCTGACACATCCGGATTGGTGATGACGATGGCTTCATCCGCCGGAGCAATAGCATTCTTGAATCCGCCTTCGATACCTGCAGGAGAATCGATCAAGATAAAATCCATTTCCGGACGAATGCTTTCACATAGATCAATCATCTCCGCCGGCGTGACAGAATTTTTATCACGTGTCTGTGCAGCCGGGATCAAGAAGAGATTCTCAAAACGTTTATCTCTGATCATGGCTTGGTTGACCTTACAATGTCCTTCAATGACATCCACCACATCATAAACAATACGGTTCTCCAAACCCAAGACAACATCCAGATTTCGTAACCCGATATCACTGTCGATGCAGGTCACTTTTTTCCCCAATTCTGCCAGGGCAACACTGATATTGGCTGTAGCAGTAGTTTTACCCACTCCCCCTTTTCCTGATGTAATAGTGATGATACGCGCGGTCATTCTTCTCCTTTTGAAATCGTTTTATTGTTTCCAGTTGCTAAAATGCAATTCGGATTCCAAGCAATTGATTTTAACCGGATTTTTGATCTGTAGCGACTTTTTTGCCTCAACGTTGGCTATGCGCAATTGCAGCGGTTTCACCTCCAGGGCACAGATCAGCGCCGATTGGTCTCCCCCGGCACCAGCTAAAACACTGCCACGTACACAGCCCCACACTACCACATTCCCCTCTGCTTCGATCTCCGCGCCCGGATTGACGTCCCCGATCACGATCACACTTCCGGAATATCTGACCTTTACACCAGACCGCAGAGTGTGGGTATAGACGATCGCATTTTCGCCACCATCAGGCATGAACTGCGTTTTTTTCTGCGATGAAGTACGGATGCGCTGCGGTTCGGTTTCCAATCCATAGGTTTTGGCGGTGTTCTGGGTCTGTTTCGATTCGGAAAATATAGCCACCAACACGATATCCCGTTCAGCTAATCCATCCCGTAAATCAGCCATCTGCACCGCTTTGATCCTGCGTTCGCCGACATCCAGTGCCAGTTTAGCTTCATGGAAGAAATCTCTGCTCTTCTCAATGAAATCCAGAAAGTCATGCAACTCTTCTTCCCATATGCCGTCGCCAAGCCGCACCAGAAGTACATCGCCGATCCCTTTGATCTTGAAATCGCGCACGTCGTTTTTCAGCTGTTCTGCCACTCTATTGCTTTCCTTCGTCGATTTCTTTTAATTGGAAGTAAGCTTCCAGCACCTGACGGACGATCGGCGCGGCAACGCTGGAACCTTCAGTGCCGTTATAGACAAATGCAACCACGGCTATTTCCGGATCATCAGTAGGACCATAACCCACATACCAGGCATGTGCCGGCCAGCTTCCATATACACACAAGCCTTTTTCCTGGGCAATATTATCACAATACTCTGCCGTACCTGTCTTTCCGGAGGTAGGGGTCTCCATCCCTTCGAAAATGCTTAAAGCAGTTCCTTCGGTAACCGTCATGCGCAGTGCCTGCTGCGTCATATCGATTACCCACGGCTCAATCACTCTTTTTTCACCGGTCGGCAGATAATCTTCATCATAAATTTCAATTAATGGATCCGTTGTTACATCCCATACTTCTTGCGGCTCGAATGGCTGTACCACGTTGCCATCTTCGTCAAGGATCTCTTTGATGATGGTCGGTTTCATATAAATTCCATCATTGGCAACAATGGCAAAAGAAACCAGTACCTGGAGAGGAGTAGCAAGGACATAGCCCTGACCCATGCCGGCGATATAGGTATCACCGGTCGACCAAGTCTCGCTTAAATTGATCCGTTTCCATGTAGGGGTAGGAATAAGCCCCTCCGCTTCACCCGGAAGTTC
>JAAZNC010000033.1 GCA_012798455.1 Chloroflexota bacterium
ACAGCGCCCTGGAGTGCCTGTGGGAGGCTTTTCAGAAGGCAGACTACCACTTATATAAAATGGAAAAAGCCTATCCTCTCATCCAAGACCTGATGCAACTAGGTGAAAAAACGTACGCCGTGGCAATTCCTAACAAAAAAGCCGGTTGACAAAACCGGCATTTCATTTAAAACAGCGGCACTTATGGTTCTTCGGGGATGACCAGCATCATGACCAGATAGACCCAGAAGGTCAGGGTGCCAAGAAATAAACCCAGCACAAAAAGCAACCGTACGATGGTGGGATCGACACCCATGAATTCTCCCAAGCCACCACACACACCGGCGATCATGCGGCTATCCCGTGATCGATAAAGTTTATGGACGTTATCAGACATTGGTATTCTCCTTATTCATTGTGGCTTACAACTTATATACGTGCCATGCCATAAAAGGTTGCAATTCAAGATTTAGTTTTTTTATGTTTCTTTTCAGTAGGCTTGCTTTCCTGATCTTTTTCCTGAACAAGGGGAATAAAAGCATCGACGACCCTGGGGTCGAAATGAGTGCCAGATTGTGATTTGATATATTCAATCACTTTATGGCGAGACCAGGCTTTCCGATAAGGGCGATCGGAAGAAAGCGCGTCCCACACATCTACAATGGCAAATATCCTAGCGGACAGCGGAATCTCCTCGCCTTTCAATCCACGGGGATAACCACTGCCATCCCATTTTTCATGATGACAGTAGGGTATCTCGAGCGCCGGCTCGAGGAAATTGATGGAAGAAAGCATCTCAAAAGCAATGCTGGGGTGGCGGCGCATGGTATCCCATTCTTCATCGTTCAAAGGACCGGGTTTTTGCAGGATCGAATCGGGAATGGCGATCTTGCCGATATCATGTAGCAACGTTCCACGGCGGACATGGATCAATTCTTCGCCGTGAATTCCCATCTTTTCAGCAAGCTGCAGGGTCATGCCCAGCACCCGTTGCGAGTGCCCCTCGGTTTCGCGATCGCGCATTTCAAGCGTACGCGCCCACCCTTCCAGGGTAGCTTCATAAGCACTGACCAGTTCCATATTGGTCTTTTCAAGGTCAGCGAACATGCGTGCATTATCCACTGCAATAGCCGTTTCAGCGATCAGCGTATTCAGATAATCTAGCCATTCTTTATTGGGTTCCAACCTGGAACGGTGGAAAACCTCCAACACGCCTTTGACCTGACCACGTGCGATGAGAGGAAAGCCGAAATAAGAGACAAAACCCTCTGCCTCGAGCAAGGGGGATTGATGCAAAGAAGTTTCTTCGGCTGCCAGATCTTTTATATGAATCGCCTGGCGGGTCTGGGCGGCTTTGCCAGCCATACCCTTCCCCAAAGGCAAGTTGGTGAACTTCAAGGCATTCGTCTTGAACCCGCGACCTGCCACATAGTTCAAGTTCCGGGCTTCAGGATCAAATAGCAAGACATCTGCCGCATCGACCTTCAACTCGTTGATCACCTGGTCAAGCAGCAACACCAGCGGGATGCGCAGGTCAATATTCTCCGTGATCGCCACATTGATATCTTGAAGAGCCGAGAGTCTTTTCAACTGAAGCTGGAGCTGTTTTTCAGCCTTGCGCCGTTCGGTAAGTTCTTTTTGTGCCAGAGAAAACAACTGGGCATTTTGAACAGCCACCGAGATCTGGTTTGCCAGGGTCATAAGCGTGCCGATCTCTTCCTGCGAATAGGGCACTTCAGAACGTTTTTGGCCGAGGACCAAGATGCCCACCAATTCATTTTGAGCTTTCAATGGAATGAACAACTCTGCTTTCAGATCCAACAGATAATCCAGCTCATCTTTCCACAAGGCTTTCATGATGGGGGCGGATTCCAATTCATTCCACAAGATGGGTTGATCGGATTTCATCAACTGCAATACCAGAGGGTGATCAACCCGAAATTCACGGTGTTTGGAATAATTCAAACCATTATCTGATACCAAAATAAAAGGCTGGCTCTCTTTTTGAGAAACGAACAATCCGGTGCGCTTTACATGCACGATTGTGACCAGTTCATCGATGATCAATCCAGCCAAGCGCTTCAGATCGATTTCACGGGATGCTGCCAGGCTGATGCGTTGCAACATGTGATTGGAATCATAACGTTCGCGAAAGAAGATGCGATTGATCCATTCCTGTAAAAAAGAATAGATGGGTTGGAAAATCAACGCCGCGCCGATAGCGGCGAACACGGATATTGCAACCTGTTGAGAAACCGATAGTTGAAAGGCTCTGACAGTCGTGCTGATAAACAGGAAATACACAGTGCCAATCAGACTGGTCGGGACGACATACAAGACACTTTTGCGGATAATAAAATTGATGTCGAGCAATTGGTGGCGCAAGATGGCAACCGAGATCAAGATTGCAGTAATCCAATTGGCGAAAATATCGATGGGATACTGCCCCAGATCGGTGAAATTGAAGACAGAACCGATAATAATAAAAACAAAACCGGCGATGAGATATTTATAGCGGTTACGGCTCTCAGGATTACGGGCAACTTGATAGCCGCGGATCAAGCGGTACATGTTGTAGAGCATCATGCCATATCCCGGACCAGCGACCAGCGCAATGAGCGGAGTAAATCCGTAGACCAACTCTGTACCATTCATATAGGCATAGGAAATGACCCAATTGGTTCCCAGGGTCGCTACTACCGTTAAAACAGCATAGCTATACACCCAGCGATCCATATTCACCTTAGGAGGAATAATAGCCTGCATAAAACGGTGGATGCCGACCAGGGTCAAGATAGATGCCACGGTCATCATCCTGAACCAGAAATAGACATCTCCCAACTGTCCCACCACCATCACGGCGCTGAACTTCCAGAGAGCCATCATCAGGAGATAAAAACGGAAAGCAGCTTTCTCTTTGGTTCTGGGTTTAGAAATATAAACAATAAAATAAAGCACCAGATAACTGATGAAGGCTATGACAATAATTGCTAACTCCAGATTCCAAACCATGTCAAACGCTACGCGCTTCCCTTCAATTTCGTCAGAACAGTATCTTTCGGTTGCATATGAGGCGGTTTCAAATGTGCCAGATCGGCACC
Organism: Chloroflexota bacterium; assembly: GCA_012798455.1. Taxonomy (GTDB): domain Bacteria; phylum Chloroflexota; class Anaerolineae; order Anaerolineales; family Anaerolineaceae; genus UBA4781. The sequence continues at coordinate 3,081 of JAAZNC010000033.1, forward strand.
AGCTTCTCGCTGCCCTTGAATATATTCATCAAAGGCACCCTGCGGCAAATAGGATATTTTCAAGATCTGGTTTCCCAATATCTTAATCGTATTCGAAAATTCTTCGTTTAATGCCGCAAGCGTCTGACAAACAGTAAGTCTGGCTTGCTCTGCATTTTTCTGTTCTTGCGGTTGGGGTTCAATATAGATATGCAATAGCGATCCTTCTTTTTCGATCTCTTTTTTGGCGGTCCAATCAACATAAGCGAGTCCCGATTTTTCGATCGCCATCCAGATGTCGCCTTCAGTTAGCTTTACCATGGTGCCGATATCGATCAGATCATCGGTGCGCGAATAGAAGTCAAAGTGCGGCAAATTTACACCAATTTCATCATCGGACATGATGGTGAAATTTATCAGGTCACCTATGCGATAGCGCAGCAAGGCACCGCCCAGCAAATTGGTGAACACGACCTCATAGATGCCCGGTTTTACCTGGTCCAGGGTCACAGTTTTCGGTTGATAAGTGGAATTCGTTTTATTTTTCAAGACCTCGGCATAAGGAATAAATTCATAAAAATTGCATTCCGGAAAAAAGACCATGCCTTTCAAATGCCAGGTTTGCATGGCAACCATACCGCCCTCGGTACAGGCATAGCCTTCTAGCGGTTTCTTGCCCCAATAATATTCAAGTTTTTCGCGATAAATATCCGTATCCATTCCCCCGGTCATGATACCCTTCAGTTTCCAAATATCCTTAGGAAGCAGGGGACGATGTTGGAGCCTGGCTTTCAAAAAACCACCTAAAAGTCGTACAATGGTGCGCGGTTTCAGCAGATCTTTGGTCAATTTCATGCCACCCGCACCGCTGGCAAAACGTTCGCCCATCTTGCCCAAGATAAGTGCCAGCCCGAAGAAAATATCCAAGCCGGTATGCATGGCTTGCCGAAATCCTTTTTCGACCCGTTCGCCGTATTCCATCATTTCAGCTTCTTCCAGCGGGGGCACAAAATGCACATCAGCATATTCATGGGTGGCATAGCTGATATAACCGGAGGTATACGGGCGCGGAGCGGTTGCCAACAGTACCACATCTCCGGATTCCATCCTGACATCCCCCCGCTCTTTACAAGACGCTTGGATCATAGCGCTGATAACAACATCTGCCAGTTTATCGTAGATACGTTGTGAGTAAGGTACCCATTTGCAAGGATATTTTCCTGAACGCCCTGAGGTACGTGCCCAATAATATTTTCCCCGGGGTAAATTGCTCTCATCCCTTTCCATCAGAAATGGGACATAATCTTCATAGGTCGTCAATGGAACCAGCCTGCGAAAATCGTGCGGGGTGGAGATGTGGTGATCTTGCAGGAAATGTTTTCCCAATTTGCTTTCTTTCAATAAGTCAATCTGCTCCATCAGCAAGCGATTTTGTATCCCCATGAACTCTTGCAGTGAGAGGTCAAGATAACCACAGTACTTCTTCCAGATGAGGTCTTGCCTGCCCTGTTTCAGTAATTCCTTATATGATGTCATTCTGGCTCTCCTTTTGATTTGGCTTGAATCAGGATGGGATCGGGAATCCAGGCACGACGGGATTTTAATTTTACAAGGTCGATCTCATCAAATGATGCGGAACGCAATGCGGCTACCCAATCATCAGCAGTGCGAATATTAGGGAGGGCACTGGCTTCTGCCCAGGCACGAGAAATGCCTTCTTTCACCCAAAAATAAAAGAAGGCAAGGATACTGATCATTGATCGAAGAATGGGATTCAGCCAAGCGCGTGATACTCCCACATCCACCATTACCAAGCTACCATGTGGTGCCAAAACACGCCGGATATCGGATAAAAGACGTTTACCATGCATGTGATGGGTAGCCAGCGCACAGGTTACCAGATCGAAAGACCCATTTTCAAGAGGCAGATCCAATGCCGAAGCACACAATAATCTAACAGGGAGCGCAGATTCTAGCCTGGATTTTCCAAGCTGTAACATGCGATACGTAATATCCAACCCGACCATCTGTTTTACCAGTGGATACCGGGAGAGAATTGCCTTAGGAATGACCAGTTTACCGGTAGCCAGATCGAGCACACGCAACCCGTTGAGATCAGGCAAGGCTTGCAGCAGGGCTCCGATCAGTTCGGTATAACTCCAACCCCAGAACAAGCGCAGTTCCGAGTCCATTTTTCTCTCATATTGGGGAGCCAATTCGGTGAAAGCTTGAATGACATGCTGCTGTTCAGAAGAGGATTCAACCTTTTTCATGCTACCTTTATAAAATAAATTGTAAGAAATGGAAATTGGGTAATTGAACAATACTCCATTATGCGATTGATGGAGCATGCCCGCCGAACAAGATATTTTAAAGTATACCAGAAAGAAATCATGGGCAAATCCTTCAGAAATCAAGGTGTTTAGAAATCAAAACAGTCATTAAAATGGCAATCAAAATCATCTTTGGCGGGGTGATCATGAACACTGGGATTATTTGTGGTTTGTCATATAATAATTAAATCTTTTCCCGGGATGGTCATATTCTTCTATCAGCAAAGACATGAAAGATAAAAAATTCAGGGCAAGCAAACATTGTCAATATGTACTTCAAGGTCTTCTGCAAGGGTCAATAATCCCGCTCACAGCTTATCTGATCGAAATCGTACGACTGAAAATACCATTTTCATCCTCTGTTATCGCCACCATTCATAAAAAAAATCCCTTATTATGGCTCATCGATAGTTTACCTTTCTTCATCGCCTTATTATCATGGGGCTATCAACGCCAGCGCATACTGACAGCAGAGACAGATCATCTCAAGAGAGAAGTTGAACAACATACCCGCGCAATCGTGGAGCAACAAACCTTCTACCAATCACTGGTCAATAACAGCCCCATCGCCATCGTGACCATGGACGCCGATCAAAAGATCCTTTCCGTCAATGAGGCTTTTTCCAATATCTTCCAGTATCAAGAACATGAAGTGCGCAACAAAGATCTGGATGAAATCATCGCCTGTGGAGAAGACCTGGAGCAAGCCAAATTCTTTACCAAAGAAGTGATGGAAGGGGGCAAGATCCATGGCATCGGGAGAAGAAAACGCAAGGACGGTAGCTTAGTGGATGTTGAGATGTACGGGGTTCCAATCGTATTTGAAAGCAAACGTATTGGAGTTCTGGGTATGTATATTGACATCACCAGCCGTAAAGAAGCGGAAGATATCCTCATCCACAGTGAAGAACGTTTTCGAGGACTTTTTCATAATTCGCCGATCTCAATGTGGGAAGTTGATTTTTCCGGATTAAAAAGATACCTGGAAGAGTTGGGATATAACAACCCGGATGAATTGAGGTTGTTCCTTGAGAAGATGCAAGGGCTGGAAAGAGAATTTGCAGCACTTTTAAAAATCATCGATGTCAATCAAACGACCCTGACCCTGTTCAAAGCCAGCAATCCGGAAGATCTAAAAAACAATTTCGAGAGGATCTTCATCGATCAATCAGCACCTGCGGTCAGAGACATCATCATAGCATTATACAAAGGCGTTCAAAAATTTGAAACCGAATTCACCCACCGCACGCTGGATGGCTTTTTACTGCATACCATCGTACGTCTATCTCTGGTGGGTGGTTGTGAAGATGACTGGTCGCGTGTTTATGTTTCGATCATCGATATCACAGAACGAAAATGGTCGGAAGAACGTTTGCGTTTTCTCAGCCTGCACGACCCACTAACCAACCTGTACAACCGTATGTTCTTTGAAACAGAACTGACGAGGTTATCCAAAGGGCGGCACCTTCCTGTCAGCATCATTGTTTGTGATCTTGATAATCTGAAATTAATCAATGACAATTATGGTCACAGAGCCGGGGATGAGATCATCAAACAAACAGCCATGCTCTTACAGGAATGTTTCCGCAGTGAAGATATCATTGCGCGATTGGGCGGGGATGAATTTGCAGTGATCATCCCCAATCTGGATGAAATGGCTGTTGAACGGATCATCGAGAGACTGCGAAATAGAATCGATTCATATAATCAGACCTTGCCAGCCAGCCAAGATGGAATGATCATCAATCTGTCCATAGGTTGCGCCACAAGTATGGAAAAGATGGAAATGGAAGAGTTATTCAAGGCAGCAGACAAGCGTATGTACCAAGAAAAGAAGAAAAAGAGGAAGAGCAGTCAATGTCAATAGAAACCTTCAGCACCAACCATCTGGTGAAGCAAGAAGACCTCACCCACCACGGCACTTTATATGCGGGGCGCACGGCAGAATGGTTTGTCGAAGCCGGCTTCATCGCGGCAGCAAAGTTAACCAAACCCGAAGCAATCGTATGTGTAAAAATTCACGGTATGCATTTTTCAAAACCTGTCGGGCGCGGAGAAATTTTATGTCTGGAAAACAAGATCGTGTAGGCTGGACGAATCAGCCTAATAGCAGACGTTCAAGCCAATAGAGGTGGGGAAAAATTGCTGGAGGGATTCATCACCTTTGTGCATGTGGACCGAAACGGCAACCCCCTCGCGCATCACATCACCATCGAACCTAATTCCGAAGAGGACATCGCCCTATTCTACCAGGCGACGTCTCTTCGCAAGAGCGAACTGTAAAACGAACTGATCATTTTTCTTGGTTGTTCACATCGATAATCGTATCACCTGGCAATGGTTCTTCAGGGGTGACGATCCATAAGATAAAATAAACTACCACACCTCCCAGCCCAGCAAATACCAGGGCGATGAAAATAATTCGCACAATGGTAGGATCAATTTGCAGGTAATCGCCCAACCCGGCACATACACCCGCGATCATACGTTCTTTTCTACTTCGATATAATCTTTTCATGCGTTTGTTCCTCTAAAAAATAATACGTAATTCGCGCTAGGGGGTTGCGAATCTCCTCAAGGGGTCCAATTGGGGAAGAAATCTTCAGCCGGTGAATCAGAGATATTGAGGATGCTACCCCTATCCAATTCCAAGACGTAGATCTCGCGATTACCCATGTAATTGGATGCAAAGATCAGATAACGTCCATCCGGACTCCATTTTGGCAATTCGGTAGAGGATTCGTAATTGGTCATGCGATCAAGGGCACCGGTTTCGAGGTTATAGATATAGATCTCCTCGAATTCTGTGCGGGTGGAAACAAAGGCAATGCGCTTGCCATCTGGCGACCAGGCGGGCTGCACATCAGCAGCGGGATCGTCCGTAACGCGCACCAGATCTAGCCCATCTTTTGACATGATATACAACTCATAATTGACGTCACGGTTAGTGTGGTAGATAATCTGTTCGCCATCCGGAGACCAGGCAGGAAAGCCGTCGGTGAATGAATTATTGGTCAACTGTTTGATGGTACGGCTCTCCACATCCATCAGGTAGATCTCATCATCACCATCACGGTTCGAGACAAATGCGATAGATTTTCCATCAGGTGAAAAAACCGGCATGACATCATCTGCCGGGTCATCGGTCAACCGCTGGACATCGGTCCCATTGCTGTTCATCATGTAAATTTCTGGATTGCCATCACGATCAGATACAAAAACGATCTTACCGCCATCCGGTGCCCAAGATGGAAAGACATCCACATCATCATGGCGCGATAGGTTCGTCAGCGATGCATCTTGAAAATCATAGAAGTAAATCTCAAAATCTCCTTCGCGATCAGTTTGAAAAACGATCTTCCCTTGCAGACCGGTGACATCCAAGGTGGGCAAGGAAATAGGCGTGGATGTGACATAATATGGAGCCAGGGTAACCCACACAGAAGGAGTGGGGGCAATGGTGGCGGTTAATTGGTCTTGATTGGTATTCGTAGAGGTGTGTTCCACAGCCTGGCAAGCAGCCAGGATCACGAGCGGAACAACCAACAACAAACTGCAAATTCTTTTCATGTTTATATTCCCTAGTTTGAGGATTGATTTAGATCGATCAAATAAAAATCATCAAAAGCAACGTGCACCCCGGCACTTTCAAAACTGCCGGCGAGCAACCCCACATCTCCAGACGCAAATGTTTTATCTTGTTGAACATCCAGCAAGGTATCATTCACGTAGAAGAAAAGGAAATCCTGATAGCATTCGAGGCGGAGATGGTAGGTAGCATCAGGGATAGCCAGAATCTCAGAGGGCAGCATGGCAGCATGCCCCAGCACCGTATATTTACCGTTCTCAATCTTGAGAATTCCATAATAACCATCACTGCTGATCAACCCGGCGTAAAAGTTCTTTTCATCCTGGTAACGGCAAAGCAGACCGTAATTATTATCATAAGGTCCTTCCACCCATTGCGCATCCACCTGCAGACCGATATCAGCATAATTGCGATAAAGGGTTGAAAAATAATCAGTGTTCAGTTCGTCGATGATGAAATGATATTTGCCATCCAGATAATCTGCGCCCCCCAAGTCTGTTTCGGAGCGATCCCAACCGGAAGTATTGGAACTGAAATCATCATAATATATAGCGCCTGCCGGTTGGGTGGCAAGCACCGCAGATCCAGAGGAAAACAGGCTGCCAAAGGGAAGAAGGCTGCAAGATGCTGACAGCACCAAAGACAACATACTTGCCAACAAGAGGAGCATGTGCTTCTTTTGATATTCGGGTAAATTCATACCATAGATTATATTACGTTGCGAAAAGGAACCAGCATCATTCAATCCAATTGAATGATGTGAAGTATGCCCATCCCGACCCAGTAAAACGAACAGGGAATGTTACTTATGCATATCCGGACGAAATGTGATCGCGCATCAATACCCTGGCTTGCGCTACTGCGTGCGGAAGCAACATATTGATATCCTTTTGTGGACTGATATCTTGCAGTTTAAAAGGCTCAGCAAAGGAAACCAAAGGAATCTGGTTGAATTTCTTGCGATAGACCATTTGATTGATGATCTGTAAAAATTCCGCGATACGCTGGCGCTCCCGGCGACCTTTACGAACGCAGGTCAAAGGATGCCCCAGATAGCGCGGGGTCAATACCTTGCTGACCACTGCCACCTGCACGGTGGTTTCGGGCACCTTGCCGATGAAGATCTCCATGCTCTTTGACCATTCATCCAACGCCTGCATAGCACCGGGCATGAAAGCTGGTTCCGGATCCATGTGCCCGCTGGGAAAGATGATGACCGCGCCACCCCGTTCGAGATGGCGAACGGCATTGCGGATGACCAGCATGCGCACATAACTATCCATCGAGCCGAATAAGAAATGATCATTGACATTCTTCATTTTTTTCAAGAATGGGATGTTGGATGAGACGATCTTGACATCATCACGAGGCAATTTGGCTGCCAGACACAGGGCATCATAAGTCCCCGGATGATTTGAGACCACCAGCAGCGGTCCGTTAGGGGGAGCTTTTATCTCGCCCAACACCCGAATATCTTGAACCAGCAGTTTCAAGCTGATATCGACCGCTTTGTTAAAGCCGTATTGAAAAGTCATCTGATCGAAATAAGAACCCAGTTTGGAAAAACGGCTGATGGGGACCCAAAAGACGACTTCTACAAACTTGCGCCAAAAATTGCTGATAGGAAGGCCCACTGCCTTTACGATTTCATCCAACAAGGCTTTGCGCAATTCAGTTTCAGAAGTATATTGATACGTGACCATTGTGCACCCTTGGTAAAACCTTCTCTATTCTATTTATAACCCCATAATGAAAAAGGGAAGCGCAACGAGGATCTATTTTACATATATTTTACAGAACCTTAAGCTGTTCTTTACGCAATGTAGTCAACACGATTACGACCCTTTTGTTTGGCGCTGTAGAGTGCCTGATCGACTACCGCCATTATCTCATGCAAAGAACTGCGATCTTTGGTCAGGCGGGTAACACCCAGGCTAATCGTAACGGATATTTCTTCTTCATCGTAATTCACTCGCAAAGCTTCAACTTTCTTTCTGATGCGTTCTGCAACTTCGAATGCGGCATTGCCTGAGGTATCAGACAATAAAATCAGAAATTCTTCTCCTCCATAACGGGCAAACACATCACTTGTACGCAATTCTTTCTGAATGACCTGGGTGATACGCTGCAACACCTTATCACCGGCAAGATGGCCGTAATGATCATTGACTTCTTTATAATGATCAATATCGATCAAGACACAACTCAAATCTTTCTTATAGCGGATCGAGCGATTTATCTCTTTGTTGGCAGCAATATAGAAAAAGCGTCGATTATAAATTCCAGTCAACTCATCAATAATTGCCAATTCTTTCATACGATCATACATAAAAACGTTATGAAAATATACGGATACCTGGGATGCGATCGTTTCTAACAATTGAATTTGTTGTTTATTCAGGGCATCAACCTGTGTGCTAATCACAGAGATCAAGCCTATCACCTGATTCTCACGAAAGAGCGGGATACCCAGAACCGAATGCAAATCTTGGACCGGAATTTCAAAAATATCCTGCAATGCCCCGGGAATATTGCTGAACGAATAATCAGGACGATAAGTAAGCTCTTTCCGTTCTATGACTTCTCTTAAAATACCATACTCCATTCTTATCGGAATCCGGACAGATTTGGTGGACTGGCTTGCAGGATGATAAACATTCAACGTTATGTTTTTGTTGTCATCATCAATCAAGGCTACATTGAAAATATCCATCCCCGGAAAACTTGCCATCTTCTTGATCAAACCATCAATGATTTCTCTGATTCCAAGATTCTGAGTCATTTCGCGACCGATTTCGAAGAGGAGAGTCAAATCTTGATTGTTTTGTTTCAATTCCTCCACATAGCGAGCATTTTGAACTGCAATCGCTGCCGCATCGGCAAATACCTTCAAGCGTTGAGCGTGTTCTTCCGTATAAAAATCAGGGACGGCACTATCCACGTTAATAAAGCCAATCACATTCCCGCTCACGACAATTGGACTCCCAATATATGAGCGGATCCATTGCGTATGGCTGTTTTCTTTCCAGGCAGGGTGGATTCTCGTATCTGATACCAGCACGGCGGTTTTATCATTTGCCATATTTCTGAAATCAGGAATATCATCGATTGAATAATGCAATGCTGCAATGGCTGCTTGGGCTCCAAATTTCTCATATCCCTTTAGTTTTACGAAATGCATCTGGTCTTCATCATCCAACAAAACGACATTGGCAGCATCATGGGGTACAACATCTTTTATGACTTCGAGCATCTTTTCAAGAACCACATCCAGATCCAAAGAGCTGTTCAACGTGGCTGACACCGATGCCAGCGCGTCGGCATAACTACGCTGTTCTTTTTCATAGATCTCCAGTTTTTTGCGCTGAGAGATATCTTGAAATACGATCAACATACCTGAGGGATTGACATTGGTGACGATCATGGAGGAGCTCACCTGAATGTATTTTTGTTGTGCTTCATCCAAGTACATTTCGAACCCGTCATTTTCCGTTTTGACCAGGTTTTCAATGAGATGCGGGTAACGTTCCAGAGCGGAAAGGAACGGTTTCTTTAGCAGGTCTTGTAAAGGAATATCCAATATTTCTTGAACAGCCGCATTGGCATCGGAGATCTTCCCTCCCAGATCCACCACCAGAATCCCTTCGCGCATGCTATCGAATATCAGTTTGCGGGTCACCGGAGTAACTTCGAAAATCTGCCCGCGATATAAAGATACAGTCAATATCAACCCCGATAATGCTAAACCAAGCGGTGTCAAATCCATCCCAGGCACCGGACTCTTCCCAAGAATATATAACAGATTACCAATCCAGGGGATGAGGGTGGCAATGATCATGGTGGCAATCTGAACTCGATAGATCTTGGAAAAACCCAGGAAGGTGGAAATCAAACGATAGATGCCCAAAACCAGCAATGAATTACTATAGACCCAATAGATCCAAAAGAAAACACCATGGGTATAGATGAGATTATCAATGCCAGGTGTATGTGCCGGACGGATATCGCTCCAGATCAGACCATGAACCTCGTTGGTAAAAACCAGTACCAGAGTCAACAACGGTATCACCGAAAATAAGAGCAAATTCCTGGTCGTAATCCACTGGTCCTTGCGACTGAATTGGCTGGCGAAGACAAAATAGAATGCCGGCAAAGTTGCGATTCCCAGATATTCAAATTTTGCCCATAACACTTTATCCGCAATCGATTCAGCCACGCCCTCAAATACACGAAAGATCAACCATAACGAAACCGAGATCATCACCAGGGCAAAAGCCGTACCTCCTGGTTCTGCATGTTTCAGAATAATTACCAAAGCGATAAAAAGAGAGAGAACAGCCGACCCAAAAAAAATCAAGTCGACAATCAGGAAATTATAGATCATCCATTCGCCCTTCGAGTCTTATACCCTTATGTGTGTGGTTGGCTGTGGTGAATATACAATCAATCTTATTCAATTATAAAGGTTATTTCACGGTAAGGAAATCGATCTAGCTTGGAATAGAGAATGCCAGATATGGATACGAATGATGACAAATCCTTTTTTTAACCGTAGAATGTAGATGAAACAGCATTAAAAAAATATCTACTGGTATGAAATTAAGGATTAAGAGACCCTTCACGTAAAGAAGCCTGGCATGCAATTTCAATTTCGTTATACATCTGGACTATGGTTGTTCATGGTTTCTGCCATGATTATCCTGGTCTTATTAATATTCAGCTGGCGTTACAGAAGATCTTCAAGTGGGAGATGTTTCATCATATTAATGGTCTGTGCTTTTTTATGGGTATCCAACTTTATACTCGAAACTGCTTCGCTCACCCTGGCATGGAAAATATTCTTCGCCCGCATCGAATTCATCGGAATTACGTTCATTCCTGCAATGTGGTTCTTTTTGGTCAGAGAATTCACCAACCGCCGTATCTTGGGTGACAACTGGTTGGTGGTATTGGTCATCCCGGTCGTTACCAATGTGATCATCTGGAGCAATCCGCTGCATCACTGGTTTATGGGAACCCCATTCATCATCAGCGATACACCTTTTCCGGTGGTGGATTTTGACTATCAATGGTGGTTCTATGCCATCCATGCTCCCTATGGATATCTGCTGATCGGATGTGCCTTGATGCTGTTGCTCCGTTCGATTCCAAGCATGAATGGGGTATACCGCATGCAGTCGTGCTATTTGCTGGTAGCTATCATTCTGCCTGCCATCACGGATGTGTTGTATGTGATGGGTATATCGCCTGTGCAACACTATAATTTCACCACAGCTGTCTTCAGCATCTCCGGATCAATCCTTTTCTATTCATTATTCCACTTTCAATTTCTTGACCTGCTCCCACTAGCCCGAGATTCGATCATCAATAATCTCTATGATGGGATGATCATCCTGGATCACAAGGATCGCATCGTTGAGATCAACCCTTCTGCAAAAGGATATCTGGCACTGGAAGATTCTGCCATCGGCAAGGAATTTATGCAGGTCAATAATGAAATGATCAAAAAGGTACAGGTGCTGATGAAGGAAAACGTTGAAAAGGGAGATATCAAGATCGGAAAACAAGCCCCAACCTACTTTGATGTCAGGGTTAATACCATCACAAAAAAAAGTGGAACCCATATCGGCAGGGTAATCGCGTTCCGTGATATCACCGAGCGGGTAGAATTGTTCAATCAGGTGCAAGCACTGGCTGTACAAGATAGCCTGACCGGTATTTTCAACCGTCGTTCCTTCATGGAATTCAGCAAACGGGAAATCTACCGCGTGTTGCGCAATACGGGGTATGCAGTCTCACTGGTGATGATCGATCTGGACAATTTCAAAGCCATCAATGACCAGTACGGTCATCGTTTGGGAGATAAAGCGCTGGTGACATTCACTACTACCATCCAAAAACAACTGAGGGAGTTCGATATCTTCGGGCGAGTAGGAGGGGAGGAATTTGCCATCCTGCTGGCGGATACGGATGCCAGAACAGCCATACAAATTACAGAACGATTGAGGACAGCGGTAGAAGCGCTGCGAATTCAAACGGGCAAGAACAGGGAAGTTTCCATCACAGCCAGTTTTGGCGTTGTATCCTCATTGCAGTTAAGAAAAAAAGACATCGAGATCAACAACATGCTCGATCTGGCTGACCAAGCGTTGTATGAAGCCAAGCAAAAGGGGCGCAATCAGGTTGTGCTGGTCGAGCTATGAGCATCGAACCAGTTCAGCGCTCGTGCCCAACACAACCGCCAATCGGCATCATCCATAAAATGACCGGAGTTGGGATACTCCACGTAATCGAAGCGCCGCTCGTAATCAGCAAAATGATCTCCCAATGCAATATGAAAATCACGAGCAAAATGAGATGGCACCAGGTCATCTTTGCCGGCGTTCATGGAAAGCAGATGAACGGATGAAAACTTTTCGATGTGATGGTCGGGGGAATGGGGTGGATCAGCCGCCCAGTGGGGAGAGCCCAGAATAGAGACAGCGACTCGCAGGCGGGGATCCAGCACAATGGCAGCATAGGTGATAAAGCCACCCATGGATATGCCCGCGATACCAAAATTGTCGATGGAATGCTCATCGGTCAGATGATCAAGGAGGTGCGGCACCTCTGTGGCAGTCTGAGAGATGATCTTCATGAATTCACGGTCGGTAGTGGATCCATCGGTAGTGAAGCGCTGATCAAAATCGACATACCGCCTGGCACCATGCCCAAGCGCATCCACCCCCACCGCCAGATAGCCGTGGGATGCCAGGCTGTTCAACTCACGCAGGTTGCTTTCTTTGGAGCCCTTGAAGCCGTGATAGAAGAGGATGCACTCTTTGCCAATTGAAGACTGAAGTTGGGTGTCTTCACACACAACCAGGGGGATACCATTCCATTCGTCATATTTGGTAGTTATCATAGAGACCTATTGTATTTGAATAGGCGGATATGTGGACAATCAACTCATACTTCCAACGAAAACCAGATTTTTTCGGAAGAACACGAAAAGCCCATCTTTTCGAACAGGCAGCGCATGGCGATGTTTTCACTGCTGGTTCCCGAACGCGCTTCCAACGCACCCCGATCATGAAATGCCTGCAACGCAGTACTGAACAGGGCAGAGGCTAACCCATGGTGCTGAAAAGCCGGATGTGTCCCAATGGGATCGGGATAACCGATCAGGGTGCCATCAGCCAACTGCCCCAGTTCACCGATACAAAATGCTGCCAGATGATGGTCGGATGTTTCTACTACCAGATCGAGGTCTGGTACATATTGAGAAGTGCGCATGATAGCCAACCGCTCAGCCGCGTTCATATGGTTGGTGCCAAAGGCAGCACGGTGCAGGGCTACCAGCGCATCTACTTCCTGCTCCCCAATCACCGCGCGAATACGAAATCCAACAGGGAGCACGCAGGGTGGGATGGGAGCGAGTAAGGAACGAGTGTAATCTAGAGAACGGATATGCTGCTGTGTAAAGCCGCTGCGAACGAACAACGCGCGGGCGGGCGCGTCTGTGCTCTCACAACTGGCATCCAGGGTATACTGCTGCCCAAGGGCGGCATTGCGCGCGCGCATGGCCCCTTTTGCATATTTGATGATGGCATCTTGCATGGCAGTGGTGCGGTAAGACGGAGCGATAGCAAAGCACAGGTTGGCATAGGTATCCACCAAAGCGAAAGCGACCAAGTCACCAGACACCTCCCATAACTGGGTTGCATTTTGTACCAACGGGGATTGAAGTGCCTCTTCAGCCATGACGAACAGATCCTGCCGATCTGTTTTTAGCAGCAAGTTCTTAATAAGGGTGAAATCGGACCGATCACGAAAATCACGCTGTGTTATTTGCATGCGGTGCTCCTGAACTTGTTAATCATAGCGTGCTGGAGGGAAAAAGAAAAGGCATATATGGCGAGTTATACTGACATACCCATGAATGAAGTGAGTGGAGCAAGAGATCTAAAAAATGCGCCTTTCGAGGCGCATTTTAGTAAAGTTTATTGTTTTACTCCGGTATAAACCACCTCAAACAGGATTCGGTCAGGTGACTCGAACATGATCTGGTAGTAGGTCTCGGACGGGTTACCGCAGAACTCAGGGCGATGGCAGGGAGTTCCGAACAGCGCCGGGACGGCATGTTCTTTGAGGAACTTATAGACGTCGTCCACATGGCTCTGTTTTTCCACCGCGATCGCCAGATGATTCATCCCCAAGCCATCATAATCATTCTTTTCTTCAGGTTTGATGGGAGCAGTGAACCACAGGCTGGCGCCGTTCTCATCACCGACACCCAGCATGCTCTCATCCTCATACAGCACCGACCAATCCAGAAAGGCAAAAAAATCACGGTAGAAGTTGAGACTTTGCGGGTCGATATTGACCTGTACATGTCCAAGATTGCTTTTCATTTGATCCTCCTGATGCCCATTAGTCAAAATTTCTCTCTATTATAAAACATTTGTTCTATTTTGTCAATCAGACGGAAGAGACTGTTGAAAAAGAAGTGACAAAATTGACAAAGGGGGAGAGATTTAATAGAATAGGGGGAACAACAGCAGCGAGGGAAGCATGGCACACGAACACTTCATCGAGACGGGGGAAGGTACCTTTTATGGGGAATACAT
>JAAZNC010000034.1 GCA_012798455.1 Chloroflexota bacterium
AAATGAATAAAAAACTGTTTTTGGCTCTTTCTGTGCTTTTGATCGCAACCATGGCATTGACTGCCTGTGCGCCAAAAGAAGAAGCTGCACCTGCTGAAGAAGCAGCTCCGGTAGAAGAAGGAGCGACACCAACTTTCAAGGTGGCTATGTTGACCGACCTCGGTGGTCTGGCAGCCAGTGAAGAAGTCAAGGGTTTCTCCGATCTTGGTTGGGATGCTCTCAAACAGGCAGAAACTGAACTCGGCGTTGAGATCACCCTGCTGGAAGCCAAAGAATTGGCTGACCTGGAACCCAATCTGATCAAGATGGCTAACGAAGGTTACGATGTGGTCGTGGGCGTTGGCTATCTGTTCACCGATGCGATGAGCGCGGTTGCTCCCCAATTCCCCGACACCAAGTTCATCATCGTCGACAGTGTAGTTGATGAACCCAATGTCGCTTCCTTGGTCTTCGCTGAAGAACAGGGTTCCTTCCTGGTTGGCGCCATTGCCGCTGGCATGAGCCAGACTGGTACCATTGGCTTCATTGGTGGCATGGAATCAGCACTGATCGAGAAATTCGAAGCCGGCTACATCGCTGGCGCCCGCGCGATCAATCCTGATATCGTTGTGCTTTCCGGTTACACCGGCAACTTCACCGATGTTGCTGCCGGTAAAGAGCTCACACTGACTCAATACGGTCAGGGTGCCGATATCGTCTACGCAGCCGCTGGTTCTTGCGGTTTGGGCACCATCGAAGCTGCTGAACAAGAAGATCTCTACGCGATCGGTGTGGATACCAATCAAGACGGTATCGCTCCCGGTTTTGTGTTGACCTCCATGCTCAAGCGCGTCGAAGTTGCCGTGTTCAACGCCATCAAGGGCGCTTATGAAGGCAATTTTGTCGCTGGCATTACCACCTACGATCTGGCAGCCGGTGGTGTTGGTTACAGCCCCATGGAATACACCAAAGACGTTGTACCAGCCGGCCTGCTTGACACAGTCAATGCACTTGCAGAACGCATTATCAGTGGCGAGATCGTTGTACCGACAACCGTCGAAGAAGCCAACGCATTTGTGCTTCCTGAATAAGTAGTTGAAACAAGCAAGGTGGGAGGGTTGCCCTCCCACCTTGCAATTTATACCAGTTACTGGAGGAAGAATGGCTTATATCCTTGAACTGCGCGATATCTGTAAGCATTTCGGTAATGTGCTCGCAAATGACCATATCAATTTGAAGGTTGAAAAAGGAACTGTGCACAGCATTGTTGGTGAAAATGGCGCAGGAAAAACAACCTTGATGAATATTCTCTATGGGTTGTACAAACAGACCGCGGGTGAAATTTTTGTTGATGGAAGCGAAGTCGATATTGAGAGTCCATCAGATGCGATCGATCTTGGCATCGGAATGATCCACCAGCATTTTAAGCTCATCCCAGCTATGACCGTTGCAGAAAATGTAATGCTGGGAATAGAACCTACCAAGGGGAAAGTTTTTCTCGATCTAAAAAAAATCAACGGATCAACGCTTGAAATTTCCAATAAATACGGTCTGGCAGTAAATCCAAAATCGATGGTTGCCGATATCTCTGTGGGTATTCGACAGAGGGTCGAAATTTTAAAAGCACTTTACCGGAATGCTAATGTCCTGATTCTCGACGAACCAACCGCACTACTGACACCTCAGGAATCGGAAGATTTGTTCCGCATCATCGAACGGTTGAAAAAAGACGGCAAAACGATTCTCTTTATTTCGCACAAATTAAAAGAAATCATGCAGATCTCCGATGTCATCACTGTTTTACGCGATGGGAAAGTTGTCGATACCGTCAAGAAAGCCAACACGGATGAAGTGCACCTCGCGCGTTTGATGGTTGGACGCGATGTGTTCTTGAAACCCGCTCCGAAAACCAAAAAGATCGGTGAACCAATTTTAAGAGTAGAAAACCTCTCTGCAGTCAATGAATATCATCACCCGGTTCTCACCAATGTGACGTTTGACGTATGCTCAGGCGAAATATTAGGAATCGCAGGAGTCGATGGGAACGGGCAAACCGAACTGGTGAGAGCTCTGATCGGTTTGCAGCCAATAACGCAAGGGAAA
Organism: Chloroflexota bacterium; assembly: GCA_012798455.1. Classification (GTDB taxonomy): domain Bacteria; phylum Chloroflexota; class Anaerolineae; order Anaerolineales; family Anaerolineaceae; genus UBA4781. The sequence goes on from JAAZNC010000034.1 coordinate 2,083, forward strand.
ATCTCTTTGAAAGGTACCGAGATCACTCATTTATCGGTAAAAAAGATGCGCTCAGCCGGGATCGGCGTTATTCCTGAAGACCGGCTGCAGGAAGGATTGGTCGAAGATTTTAGCGTTGAAGAAAACCTGTTCCTTGGATTGCAACGAAATCAACCATTTTCGAATGGCAACAAGCTAGATTGGAACGCGGTTCATAAGAACGCTGACAGTCTTGTAAAAACCTTTGACATACGCACGCCAAATATCGAACATAAAGCTCACTTGCTATCGGGCGGAAACCAGCAAAAAATCATCGTGGCTCGCGAGATCTATCATGCGCCCGATACGATCATAGCCGCACAGCCCACCCGTGGGTTGGATATTGCCGCTACAGATTTCGTTCATGAGCAATTGATCAAACAACGCGATTCAGGGAAAGCTGTACTGCTGCTGTCCCTTTCATTGGATGAGATCATGCTGCTCTCAACACGCATTGCGGTCATTTATAAAGGCACGATCGTCGCGGTTGTCAACAAAGACGCCGTCACCCCCGAAGACCTTGGTTTGATGATGTTGGGCGGATCTTACGAGCATATTTCCGCATAGACGAAAGGAAACGACAATGCTTGGTATTCGAAAATTCTTTTTAAAACGACAGCCCGTTTTTATCACGATCATCGCAATAGTGCTGGCTTTTTTTGTGGTGGGTCTTATTCTGGCTGCGACTGGTCGGAATCCGTTCAATGCCGTCTACTATTTTGCGCGCGGTGCATTCGGAAATGTGATGAACACCACCGATACGATCTCCAGAGTTATCCCGCTGACCATCGCCGGTATCGCGTTTTTGGTTGGCGCGCAGAGTTCTGTTTTCAATGTGGGTATTGAAGGGCAGTTGCTGCTGGGGGCAATGGCTTCGGCGATTGTGGGTTACATCGTGAAACTTCCCTTTTACCTTCACCTGCCCTTGATGCTTTTAGCGGGCGCCCTTGTGGGCGGACTGTATGGTTTGATCCCAGCCTGGTTGAAAACAAGACGCAAGGTGAACGAGATCCTGAGCACCATCATGCTCAATTACCCGGCTACCTACCTGACCCATTTTCTGGTATTGAAGGTCATTCCCATTGAAGGTGTTGTGCCAGCCACTCCCTTTATTGAAGATTCTGCCAGACTGCCCCTTCTCATTCCTGGGTCACAATTACACGCTGGGGTTTTCATCATGATTCTGGTTGTCATCTTTGCTTACTACCTGCTGTATAAGACCTCACTCGGTTATGAGATGCGTGCAGTTGGCTACAACCGGGTGGCAGCGCGTTTCCATGGTATTCCGGTGGAAAAGAGAATGAACTTCGCATTCTTCTTGAGCGGCGCGCTGGCTGGTTTGGCTGGTGCTGTTGAGGTGGCGGGCGTTCACTATCGATTCCTCGATCAATTTTCCCCTGGGTATGGTTTCGATTCCATTACGGTGGCTCTGGTAGGGCTGCTAAATCCGTTTGGGGTGATCATCTCGGCGACCTTGTTCGGCGCCCTGAAGACAGGTATTTTGGAAATGTCGGTGTACTCCGGAATTCCCCGCCAATTGACCACGCTCATTAACGGTATCGTTGTACTCTTTGTCGCAGCGAAAGATATTCTAGGTGGATGGTATGCCAGAATTTTCCGCGGGAAAAACACCTATGAAGCAGAAAAGGAGATATCACAATGAACTTGAATTGGGCTGATGCATTAAAAGCGATCTTCACGTTAACCCTGCTTACATCAACCATTCGGGTTAGCATTTCGATTATATTGGCAGGGATGGGTGAGATGCTCACCGAACGGTCGGGGGTGTTGAACATTGGCGTGGAAGGAACCATGTTGATGGGTGCCCTGGCAGCCGCATTGGGTTCTTACTTCACCGGAAGCCCCTGGATCGGGCTAATCGCGGCGGGGTTGACGGGAATGCTGATTGGGCTACTTTTTTCATTCATCGCCATCACGCTTCGCAGCAACCAATCCATCACCGGTCTGGCTATTTATCTGCTCTGTGTTGGTCTATCAGGATATCTATTGCAGATTATTTTCGAACACGGTGGAAACTCGCCAAAAGTAAACACGTTACCAATGTTACACTTCGCTTTCCTCGAAAAGATCCCTCTCCTGAACGCTATTTTTAACGACCAATCGGCAATTGTGATCCCGGTATTATTACTGCCCATAATCATGTACGTGCTTTTCTACCGCACTCCATGGGGGTCGTGGTTGCGCGCGGCGGGCGAAAATCCGAAAGCGTTGGCAGTGGTCGGGAAGAACCCTGTGCGGATCCGCTATGTTGCCACCTTGTGCGGTTCCTTTCTGGCTGGGATAGGCGGCGCTTACCTTTCTATTTCTCAAACCTCTCTCTTTTCTGAGAATATGGTGGCGGGGCGTGGTTTCATCGCTCTTTCCGCCGTGATCTTTGGTGGGGTGAGACCATTCGGTGTGTTTCTGGCATGTGTATTCTTTGGTTTTATGGACGCGCTGCAAAAGACCTTGCAAACCGTGATCCCTGACACAATCATCCCACGTGAATTGTTTATGTCTCTTCCTTACCTGTTGACGCTTCTGGTGTTGGCGGGTTTCATCAAGAAAAGCGGCGGACCGGCTGATATCGGGAATCCTTATCTCAAAGAGTCTCGGTAAGTGACCGCTCGCTAACTTTTTGGAAAAAGCCCTGCAAGATTTCTCTCTCCTCCTTCTTGTGGGGCTTTTTTACGCGAAAGGATTAGAAATGAAACGATTGGTTTTGGATACCGACCCCGGCATCGACGATGCCCTGACCATCCTTTATGCGCTTGCTTCACCGGAAGTGAAGATGGAAGCCATTACGGTGGTGAATGGTAACTGCCCAATGGAGCAAGGGGTGATCAATGCACTCAGTGTGTTAGAACTGGCGGGCGCAACGCATATTCCGGTAGCCAGGGGTATGGACAAACCCCTGCTGTTGCCTGTGATTAATGCAGAAGTGACCCATGGAAAAAGTGGCTTGGGGTATGCGGAGCTGCCACCCCCGAAAGCCAGCCCAACGGAAAAACACGCGGTTGAATTGATCCGTGACCTGGTTTTGCAGGATCCAGGACAGATCAACATCGTCGCTATCGGACCATTGACAAATATTGCCATGGCAGTTCGTTTATATCCGCAGATCGTCGACGCGGTGCAACATCTGTACATTATGGGAGGTGCCATCAACCATTGTGGAAACATGACCCCGCAAGCGGAATTCAATATCTATTGTGATCCGCACGCCGCTTCCATCGTGTTCCATTCTGGCATTCCATTCACTTTGGTACCTCTGGATGTGACCTATCAGACGTTGATGACCAGGGATGATCTGAACATGTTTGCTCCACTACAAACCCCGCTCAGCGATTTTGTGATTAAAGCCTCCAGCTATGTCATGAAATACCTGTCGGAATCACAAGAGGTGATGGGCTGTGCGCTCAACGATCCGCTAGCGCTGGCAGCACTTTTTCAACCCAATTTGCTGGATATCAACCACTTGGTGCTGGACGTAGATACCAATTATGGTGTGAGCATGGGTAAGACCTTTGCCGATTTCTATAATTATGAACAGAAACCCGAAAACGGATACGCAGCTCTCAACGTGCGTGCCAGGGATTTTGTAGAAATATTTATTGAACGAATGATTAAAATTTCTCAATGATAAATGTAATATATTTCATGTGATTAAAATAATATCCTTGACAAATTATCATTTTTTTAGTATAGTTGCGCCCAATATGCAAAAACACAACCATGCTAAACGAACGAACAATATTAACAAGATCCTGATTGGAGGAGTTGTTCTCGTTGCTGAATGGTGGTGAATCAAATGCTGAAACAAGAGAGGCTTTCCAGGCAGGAAAGCCTTTTTTATTATCAGCATACAGGAGGTGTTTTGGAGGAAGGAATATTGGAAGTTTGCAGTATCGAGCAAAAAATTGTCAAAGGAGTTTTGAAATGAAGAAAAATTATAGTTTTGTTTTTACCGCTCTGCTCATTGCAGCCATGCTATTGACATCATGTGCGAAGGAAGAGGAAGTCAAAGCCGGTATGGAAGGACAGACATATGAATGCCTGGGTACCGCCGAAGATGCCCTCGTTGACCTGGATTGTCAGGAAGTAACCATTGCAGTTGAAAACGCCTATCTGCCCTTCAACTATATCTCATCTGAGACCGGTCAAGCTGGTGGTTGGGATTATGAAGTATGGCCGGCTATTTGCGAACTGCTGCACTGCCAACCGGTATTCGTTGAAACTGCCTGGGAGGGTATGATTCAATCAGTGGCTGATGGGCTAGTCGACACCGCCGGTGATGGCGTGACCATTTCAGAAGAACGTCTAAAACAAGTTGATTTTTCTGATGGTTATGTCAATGTGGAACAACGCTTGCTGGTAAAAAAGGGTGAGGATCGTTTCACCAATATTGAAGAATTCGTTGCCGATCCTGACCTGATGCTTGGCACCCAAGCTGAAACCACTAACTATGAAACTGCTGTTCTCTATCTGTCTGAAGATCGCATCAGTGCTTTCGAGCAGTTCCCGTTCGCCGTACAGGCTTTGATCGCGGGTGATGTGGATGCCGTTCTGATCGATGAAACCGCCGGCTTGGGTTATTTGGGCAGCAATGCAGAAGACCTTGAATTAATCGGTCCTTCTATTTCCAGTGACGAATTGGGTTTTCCCTTTGAAAAGGGCAGCGATCTGGTAGCACCGGTCAATTTAGCCATTCAGGCTCTCAAAGATAATGGTTTCTTGAATGAAATCAATCTGAAGTATTTCGGTCCCGATTTCACCATCACCTACGACGATATTCAGTAGGAATCGTGAAGAATAATACCGCCGGGTCTTCATATAAAGACCTGGCGGTAACCCAAAACGGAGAAGCAAATGGCTATAAATGACCGATTATTAACTCAAAAAAATAAAAATGAGGTCCATACTGTTGATGAGATGGAACTGAAAAAGCAAGATTTTCCCTGGTGGATGGTGGCGATCGGATTGCTGATCTTGACCACGTTTGTACTGATCCAAATCAGCCCCGATTTCAAAGATGCATTCAATATCATCCGGGCTGGTTTGGGCGTTACCATCTCTACCACCCTCATCGCGTATTGTATTGCCTTGTTTATCGGATTGATCGTGGGGTTAGGACGCGTATCGGAGAGTGTTTTCTGGCGCAATCTTTCAACGATCTATGTCGAGATCATCCGTGGTGTACCCTTGCTAGTGCTCATCTTCTTTATTGCTTTGGTTCTAATCCCAGCTATCACAAACCTCCTCAGTAATCTGGGCGTCTATCTTACGAGTGTTGGGTGGCAAGGTATTGGCGGTGTATTGGCTGCCATCGAAAATCGATCTGTCTCCATGAATTCCCGAGCGATCATTTCACTGGCGATTACTTATGGTGCTTTCTCAGCTGAGATATTCCGTGCTGGTATCCAATCTATCAACAAAGGACAAATGGAAGCAGCGCGATCGCAGGGGATGAGCCATTGGCAAGCCATGCGGTTTGTGATCTTACCACAAGCAATCCGAAATGTGTTACCCGCCTTAGGAAACGATCTCATTTCAATGCTGAAAGATTCTTCCCTTGTTTCTATTTTGGCAGTACGTGATATTACCCAGATCGCCCGCTTATATGCGGGTCATTCTTTTAAATTTGCCCAGGCATATTCGATCCTCTGCATTTTATATTTGACCTTAACCCTGGTGCTTTCACTTGTCATGAAATTTATCGAAGGGAAAATGCGCAATGAACGAAAATAATGCTCCTATGATCGAGATCAAGAATCTCTCAAAAAACTTTGGCGTGGTGGAAGCCGTTAATGATATCAGCTTGAAAGTATTTCCAAGACAGGTATTGGTCATCATTGGACCTTCCGGCTCGGGAAAATCTACCCTGCTGCGTACTATGAACTGGCTGGAATGCCCAACCGATGGAGAAGTGATTGTGGATGGGGTGTCCCTTTCTCATAACCAACATCACATGAACAGTATCCGCTCCAATATCGGTATGGTATTTCAAAACTTCAACCTGTACGGGCATTTGACTGTGTTGGAGAATATCACACTGGCACTGCGCATTGTGAAGAAGATCAAGAAAGAAGAAGCCCAGAAAATTGCCCGGCAGCAATTGACCAAGGTAGGAATTGCAGATAAGGCAGATTACTATCCCGCCCAACTATCTGGCGGGCAACAACAACGGGTTGCCATCGCGCGTGCCCTAGCCATGGAACCCAAGGTCATGCTTTTTGATGAACCTACCAGCGCCCTGGACCCCGAGATGATCAAAGAGGTTTTGGATGTGATGCTGCTGCTGGTGAAAGATGGTATGACTATGGTGATCGTGACTCATGAAATGGGTTTCGCCAAGGCTGCTGCGGATGAGGTAATCTTCATGGATATGGGCAGAATCGTAGAAAAAGCTGCACCAGATATCTTTTTCAGTAATCCAGCTTGCGAACGCACCAAACAATTCTTATCTCAGATACTATCTCATTGATGTTAAGAATTGGGAGAGTGCCTTATTGACTGGAATCGAAATATTTACTATAATACGCCATCAGTTAATAGGACAATGTCTTATATTATGGGACATCGGAGTTAATCATGCAAAACGGTTCATTTCATTTTTACAAGGACAAAATCATTCTGCGGGTCAGGAACCGTGTCTGCAATAATTCCGAAGAACTCATCCAAAGCGAACTGTTCGAAAAGATCCTGTGGCGTTTTTTGAAAGGGCTGGAAGAAAGTGAGTCGGTGCTGCTGACGGTATTTCCGGATTCGCGGGTCAGCCGTGAATCGATGGAAGTACTCATCGAAACCTTTTATTATCTCTCACGACTGCCAGGTGATAAAACTGTGAAACTGGTAGAAGGATCTGAAGTTTTCTTAAAAGATCCGTTCTTGCTGAATGAACTGGTCGAACAGTTCTATAATTACTGGCGACATCTGCATCGTTTGATCATCTGCGATTCGGTTTTTGACCGTTTCGATCAGAAACCTTATCGTACCTTCAACGATTTGGTGGAGAGTTTGATGCATATTGTGCGCTCCACCTATCGCACTATTCAGGAGAATATCACCGGCAACCATCCCAAGATCTATCGCCAAGTCAGTGCTGGCGCGGAGATCGGGGCTATTGCACTGCCTTACCATATCAACTATGCTGCCGGATTGTATGATTCTCTGCAAGATATCTTTGTCATTCGCCAGGCATTGATCTATCCCCCCATGATCTTCAAGACTCCCATGAACAAACGTACCGGGCAGTTCGAAGCGATCGATAAAAATCCGCTAACCGATCTGCATTTGCCAGCAAACGAATGGTTGTGTTATCCGGCGAAAGTGGGTGAACTGCTGATCATGGTTTACTTCTGCCTGGATTTCTTCGAATTGGGTTTTTCGTTATGTAATCTGTTCGAATTGGCGGATGAAGAAGACTTGAAGCGTAAACCGGATGCAATCTTCATCTATGGTGCTCCTCCTGAGGCAGCTCCGCATGTCAATGGAAATGAAACTGTTTTCTACGAGGACAGAGAAAATGATTGTCTGATTGGAACTATCCCCTACAAAGATGAGTTCGGGTATTTTGGTTATCTGAAAAAGATGATCTTGACCTTGCATAATATCAAACGCATGCGCAGTGGTTTCTTGCCTTTCCATGGTGCCATGGTGCGCATTACCCTACATGGCAGCGATTCTTTTTCTTTGGTGGTGATGGGAGATTCAGGTGCTGGTAAGTCAGAGACCATTGAAGCGCTACGCCGCATTCGTTCATCAGAGATAAAAGAGGTTCTGATCGTAGCAGATGATATGGGTTCCTTTGCACTCACACCAGACGGAAATGTGATCGGCTTTGGAACTGAAATGGGCGCTTTTGTGCGTCTGGATGACCTGCAGGCAGGCTATGCTTTTGGTCAGATGGACCGTACCATTATCATGAATCCTGACCAGGTCAATGCAAGAGTGGTATTGCCCGTCACCAGGTATGAATATCTCATCAAAGGTATTCCTGTGGATGCTGTTTTGTATGCTAATAATTACGAGATGGTGGATGAAGAGCATAAAGCTATTGAGAAATTTGCCACACCACAAGATGCGCTACGAGTGTTCCGGCGCGGGGCTGTGATGAGCAAGGGTACCACTACCACGACCGGTATCGTGGAGAATTACTTTGCCAATATCTTTGGACCGGTTCAATATCAGGATTTGCACGAACAGATCGCTGAAAAATATTTCAATGCTTTTTTTGAGGATGGTTTATTCGTCGGACAGCTACGCACGATGCTGGGCATTCACGGGCAGGAACAAAGCGGTCCCGAGCAGGCTGCCCTTGAATTGCTGGAGTTGATCCGCAATCGTTTATGATACTTTTTGCATAGTGATGAAATTTTTCAGTGCAGATCATCATTAATTTGATAGAAATGTACAATCAACATATCCATATAATATGGAGCGCGTATGATCAATGCAAGTTTTCGTTTTTATGCAGAGTTGAATGATCTGCTCCCCCATGAAAGAAGGGCAACTTCATTTGACCTGAAATTTCCGGTAGGGCAGACGGTAAAACATATGATTGAATCTTGCGGCGTTCCACACACAGAAATAGATATGATCCTGGTTAATGGTAGTTCTGTTGGTTTTTCTTATCAATTACAACAGGGCGACCGGGTAAGCGTTTATCCCGTATTTGAGACATTGGATATCGCCTCAATCGGCAAACTTCACTCTGATCCGCTGCGGGTGTGTGCATTCGTGTTGGATTGCCACTTGGGTCGTTTGGCAGCTTATTTACGGTTACTGGGTCTGGATGTGTTATATCGCAATGATTACTCTGATGATGAACTGACAATGATCTCAGAGAGAGAGAAGAGAATCTGTGTCACACGAGATAGGGGATTATTGAAAAGAAAGCAGATCAGCCATGGCTGCTTGATCTATTCGCTTGCTCCCCGTGAACAAGCGCTGGAAGTAGTGCGACGATTTCAACTTGAAGCACAGTTGAAACCCTTCACGCGCTGTGTAAATTGTAATGGATTATTGCATGCGGTTGACAAGAAAGTGATTGCAGAACAATTATTGCCGGGGACGCGCAGTCACTACTATGACTTTGTACAATGTATATGCTGTGGCAAGATTTATTGGAAGGGATCGCATTACCAGCGTTTGGTCGAATTTATTGAATCTATTACTAATAATTAGATCCCTCTTGTCATTTCATAAAATCGTAGTATTATCCCTCTTCTGTTGTAACAATCATCCATATACTGTAAGATAAATTAATAGCTATAAGGAAACTGTGAACGAAGAACTAGATATCGATCGAATGAAACTTGCCTCTTTGCGGGCAGGGGAAGTGTATACATTTTTGGGCTCAACTCCTGATGGATTGAATCGGCAGGAGATCATGGAAAGACAGCAGCGCTATGGGGAAAACCTGTTACAAACTGAGAAACGTATACCACTGCTGATGAAGTTCGTTGCCAATTTCACTCATCTAATGGCGATTTTATTATGGGTGGGTGGTATTGTGGCATTCATCGCGCACATGCCCGAACTGGCAGTAGCTGTTTGGTTGGTGAATATTATCAATGGGGCTTTCAGTTTTTGGCAGGAATTTAGAGCCGAAAAAGCATCTGAAGAACTACGAAAATTACTTCCAACCTATACCCGGGTGTTGCGGGATGGGCAGGAAATCAAAATTCTAGCAGAGGAACTTGTGCCGGGAGATGTGGTGCTTTTTGCGGAAGGGGAGAAGATTTCAGCGGATTGTCGCCTGGTCGAACAGGCAGCTTTCAGGGTTGACCAATCTACCCTGACAGGAGAATCACGCCCTGTCGGCAAGAGTGCTGATGCTTCAGTACTAACGGATATATCCGTGACCGAGCAGCCAAATTTGGTGTTTGCCGGGACGAGTGTGGCAGCTGGCACTGCCAAGGGCATTGTATATGCCACTGCCATGCATACTGAATTTGGCAAAATTGCCCATCTCACCCAAACCATGAAGGAAGAATTAAGTCCCTTACAGATCGAGATGCAGTCGATCACCAAAACGGTTTCGATGATCGCTGTATTGGTCGGGATTGTTTTCTTCATTCTGGCTTTTCTGCTGGCACATATCGACCTGGCAGAAAGTTTCATTTTTGGGTTGGGAATGATCGTTGCTTTTGTACCGGAAGGGTTACTGCCCACAGTGACCCTGGCGCTTGCAATGGGTACCCAACGCATGGCAAAACGCAATGCCCTGGTGAAGAAATTATCCGCGGTGGAAACATTGGGTTGCACTACTGTGATCTGTACCGATAAAACGGGCACATTAACCCAGAATGAGATGACGGTACGCCGTCTGTGGGTGCCGGAATCTAAGCATGGGGCACAAGAAAAATGTGGCACATCCATCGCAGTGAGTGGAATCGGATATAACCCGTTGGGAGAGTTTCATTATCTCGATCGCAAAGATACCCCGGTTGAGATGAACTCGCTGAAAGAACTTTTACGAGCGATCCTTTTGTGCAATAACGCCAGACTCATCTCCCCACAATCCAGTGAAACCAGCTGGCGCATCCTGGGTGATCCGACCGAAGCTGCTTTGAAAGTTGTGGCGGTTAAAGCAGGAATAAGCGAAGATGACGAATTGATGCGGTTCCCCCGTATTTTGGAGAATCCATTTGATTCGCGTCGCAAACGCATGTCAACCATTCACCTCGACAAATCAAGCAGTCAGCGTGGCGCGTATTCCCGGAGTGCGCGGGTGGCTTTTGTCAAAGGCGCTCCGAAAGAATTATTAGAACTATGTACCCAGATCGATTGTTCTGGCAGTGCCATTCCATTGATACCTGAAATTAAAAAATCTGCCATGGAAGAAAATGATATCATGGCGCGTGATGGGCTGCGGGTGCTGGCTGTGGCAATCCGCTATCTGCCGAAAGAATTGGAAGGTCAACTGGCAGATGAAGTCGAACAGGACCTGACCTTTTTGGGCCTTGTGGCGATGATGGATCCACCACGTGAAGAGATCAGTATGGCCGTTCAGAAATGTAATCAAGCCGGCATTCGGGTCATCATGATCACCGGTGATTATGGATTGACTGCCGAGAGCATCGCACGCAGAGTGGGCATTATCCATTCAGCTAATCCACGTATCATTACAGGGTTTGACCTGGAACGACTCTCTGATCAGGAATTGGAAGCTGCCTTTTCCCAAGAAGTGATCTTTGCCAGGGTCTCCCCCGAACATAAACTGCGGGTTGTCATGGCACTACAAGACCTGGGGAATATCGTGGCGGTGACAGGAGATGGCGTAAACGATGCTCCTGCCTTGAAGCGTGCTAATATCGGAGTTGCCATGGGAATTACCGGCAGTGATGTTGCCAAAGAAGCAGCAGACATGATTTTGATGGATGATAATTTTGCGTCCATTGTGAATGCAGTTGAGGAGGGGCGTGCTGTGTATGCCAATATCAAAAAATTTACTACATACATTTTCACTAGCAATACACCTGAGGCAGTGCCTTTCATCTTATATGCATTTTCTGCAGCCCGCATTCCGCTAGCGTTGAATGTGATGCACATTCTGGCTGTTGATCTTGGTACAGATATCGTTCCGGCTTTAGCCTTGGGGGCTGAACCACCCGAACCGGGTACCATGCAACAGCCACCGCGCAATTTAGATGAACATATCATCACTCCAAGATTATTGCGACGCGCTTATTTCTTGCTGGGTCCACTGCAAAGTTTTGCAGTGATGGCAGCATTCTATTATTATTACTGGACCAATGGATATGCGGGACAATGGTTGAATCTGCCTGCCAATGGCGCTATCTACCACTCTGCCACTGCTATGGCACTAGCAGCTGTGGTGACTACTCAAATTGGCAATCTTTTTGCGCAACGAGCAGAAAATACTCCTATCACCAAGATGCCATTATTCAATAATAAATTGGTTTGGATCGGCATTTTTTCCGAGTTGCTTGTGATAGCAGCTATTGTTTATGTACCGCTGTTTCACCATTTTATCGGGACGGCAAGCTTTTCTCTCCGCTACTGGCCATTTCTCTTCGTCTGGTCGCCCCTGTTAATGATCGCGGATGAGATTCGTAAAATAATCCAATGGAAGAAAACTCCCAAGGGAGCAAACCAAGGAGGTAACCGATGAAAGTGATTGTTATTGGATGTGGGAGACTGGGTTCGAACATTGCCCGGGAATTGGACCAGCGTGGTAATCATGTAATCGTGGTGGATAAAGATCCGGTTGCATTGGAAAATCTGGGTAAATCCTTTCACGGAAAATCCGTAGTTGGCATTGGTTTTGACCGGGACGTGCTGAAAGAGGCTGATATTAATATGTCCGATGCACTGGTGGCAGTCACTGCCAGTGATGAGGCCAATGTGGTCACAGCCCGCATGGCGAAGTTTGTATACCGTGTACCAAAGGTAGTGGCACGTGTTTATGACCCGAGGAAGGCGGAGATCTACCGGCGCCTGGGTATTCCTACCATTTCTCCGGTTTCCATCGCTGCTGCACGTATTTCTGAGATATTATCTTTTACCCAATTAAATACGGTGATGAGTATCGGTTCTGGTGATGTGATGATCACCGAAATAGAACTGACCTCTGCTTTTGAAGGAAAAAAGTTGGGTCAGTTAGAGATTCCCAATGCTGTGCACCCCATTTCTCTCACACGCGAAGGTAAGACTATGCTTGCTAATCCGAATCAGCAATTGCAAATGGGTGATGTGGTGCATTTGTCGGTGATAGCCGAAATGGCTGACCGGGTAAAAGAAATGTTGAAATAGGACAGGAGGTTCCCATGAAAGTATTAATCATTGGCGGTGGGAAAGTCGGAACATACTTGGCATCTCATTTGCTTTCAGCAGAGCATGAGGTGATGGTGATCGAACAACGGCGTGAGGAAATTGAACGCCTTCATTGCGAACTCGGGGCAGAACATGTGCTGCTGGGCAGCGGTACGGACCCGGTGGTGCTTGAAGCGGCGGGTATTCGCAAGGTGCCGGTGATAGCCGCAGTAACGGGTAGTGATGAAACTAATCTGGTAGTAACCAGTCTTTCTCGTTTTGAATTCAATGTTGCGCGCACCATAGCCCGGGTGAACAACCCCAAGAATGATTGGATGTTCACGGAGGATATGGGAGTGGATGTGGCATTGAACCAGGCAGATCTGATGGTGCATTTGATATTGGAAGAGATGTCAATGGGTGACATGATGACACTTCTAAAACTACGCCGCGGGAAATTTTCCATTGTAGAAGAAAAACTTACCCCGACCAGCAGCCTTGTTGGAAAGCGTCTAGACCAGGCAAAATTACCACAGGACAGTGTAATCCTGGCTGTGTTGCGTAAGGATGATATTCTCATCCCGCACGGTTCTCTGGTTCTGCAAGCGAGTGATGAAGTGATTGCGCTGGTGCATGCTGCCCAGATAGATCAATTAGAAAAAATGCTGAGTATGTAGCAGGTAATGAATTAAGCCGACCCGTTTTTGACAAAGTATTAAGAAGAAAACGGGTTGCTTGTGTTTAAAATCGAGTGTGTTTAAATCAGTCCATAGGCGCATGAATTAGAGCGAAGAATAGAATAGGATATTATATGGATCTGGTATGTAATTATATGAAAGATAATTGAAGACAGGTAAAAAAAATGAGTACTGCACAACGAATTGGGATAGTTCTGTTACTGGTTGTAGTGGCAGGATTAAGCGGCTTTCTAGGTGCCTACATCGGCGGCGCGGTGATATTGAAAGCAAGTGAAACGAACATGATCACGGCTACTGCCACTTCCACGACCGAAGAAGCACAGGTGGTCAATAAGAACATCATTGTTACCACATCCGAGATCGATACGATCATTACGCAGGTTGTGGAACAGATCGAACCGGCAGTGGTGACGGTGATCGGTACCATCCCTGGTACCCAATCGGTCTTCGGCAGGACCGCTGATGCACAGGTGAGCGGCAGTGGTTTTATTGTATCCGATGAAGGGTATATCATAACCAATAATCATGTCATTACGGATGCTGATGCAAATTCCCTGTATGTTGTGTTGAGCGACGGCACAGAATTGACTGCACAATTGGTGAGCCGGGATATCTATGCCGATCTGGCAGTGTTAAAGGTGGAGGGTAGTATGCCTGCAGTTGCTTCTCTGGGAGATTCGGAAGATCTGAAACCTGGTGAAACGGTGATCGCCATCGGCTCCCCTCTGGGTACCTTCCGCAACAGCGTTACAGTGGGGGTGATCAGTGCTACCGGGCGCACATTGGATACTGGTGAAGGCTATAATATGGAAAATCTTATCCAAACCGATGCAGCGATTAACAGTGGCAATTCCGGCGGACCGCTGGTGAATCTGGCAGGAGAGGTGATCGGTGTGAATACGCTGGTAGTGCGCGGTAGCAATAGTTACAGCAATACTATCGCCGAAGGATTGGGTTTTGCTATTCCATCAGATACGGTGGAATTGATCAGCAATCAGATCATCCGTCAAGGCTATTTTGCACGCCCGTATTTGGGCGTAGGGGTACAGAATGTCAATTCTTCGATCGCAAAGCGGTATAATTTACCAGTTGACTGGGGTGGTTATGTTACGGAAGTAGCAACCGGAAGCCCCGCTGCCAAAGCTGGCTTGCATGTACAAGATATCATAACGCGCATCGGTGATATCGATATCACGGAGAAAACCACATACCTGAATGCATTGTTTGCTTATCAGGCGGGTGATGAGGTAGTGATTGAATTCTACCGAAATAATCAAAAAATGAGTGCAAGTGTGGTGTTGGCAGAGGCTACCTACTAGATCAACAGAAAGTTGAGAATTTATCCAATTGAAGTCCGATATACACTTGGTCTGTTTTGACGTTGATCATACGTTGCTGACAGATCAGCAGGAATTAACAGATAAGACCAAACAAACCATATTTGATCTGCAAGCGCGCGGTATCAAAGTTATTGTGGCAACGGGAAAAAACCTAGCTGCGGTACAGCCTCTTGTAGACGAACTTGGTATGGATGATCCTTTGATTTTTGTCAATGGTTGCTTAGTGCAGTACCGGGATGGTCGGGTAATGCTGCATGAGGAACTGCGTCCCGATCTGACTAGGCGCGTGCTTGAATTGGGAGACAGGCAGCGAATGGATATGATGCTGTATTTTGTCAATGATACAGTGGTCAAAGCCGGCGGTATTTTTAATAGTGCCTTGGATAAGTATGGCGGTCCTGCTCCAAGAGTAGTTGAGAAATGGCAAGATCTGGGTAAGGAACTAGACCATGTTTTAAAAATTGTCTTTATTCATAGTGATGATCATCGTTACCTAGAAGAAATGAATGAGGTTTTAAGAAAAGAGATCCCGCAAGGTATTGATCTTTGTTTTTCATTACCTATTCTACTGGAGATACACCCGGCGGGTGTCAGCAAGGGAGCGGCGCTCAAGAAGGTGGCACTTACGCTGGATATTCCTATGAAATCAATCATCGCATTCGGTGATGGAGAAAACGATCTTGAAATGATCCAATATGCAGGTATAGGAGTAGCACTTGGGAATGCCACTCCTACATTGAAAGCTGCTGCAGCCTATGTGATCCCCTCGAATAATGAAGAAGGACCGGCAGATTTTCTTATCGAATATCTCAATTTGCACTGATCACGGGTGCCGGTTTCTGCTTGGGAAAACCGAATAATATGATCAGTGCACCCACGATCAAAAAGGGAATTGAACCGATCACTCCCGTTGGGTAAGGACCGAGGAGGGTGGGTGGGCTCTGGATCAAGAACAGCACCCCCAATGAGGCGATCCCATTTAGCGCACCGTGAGCGATATTGGCTGGCCAGACGCTCTCTGTTTTCATGGAGAGCCATGCGAAGAAGATACCTACCAAAATAGTGAACCAAATCATTGCTATCGGTCCGAGAATAGGGCTGCCGGGATAATCAAAGCCATAGTTATAACCCATTAGAATGACTGGCCAGTGCCAAACACCCCAAATAATACCCTGTAAAATGATAGCTTTTCTTTTCCCAAGGGGGAGCAATTTAGGCAGCAGGTAACCCCGCCAGCCGAATTCTTCCCCGAAGGTGCTGATAAGATTCAAGATGGGTGAAATCAGGATCGCGTAACCGATTTGCATAACAATGAGGGAATTGATAGCGGAAGTGTTGGCATCCCCACCGCTGAGGGCAAGTTGTGACCGCAATACAGAGAAATCAGCATCGTAATAATTAGGGAACAATGCAAAGAAAAGCGCCGTACCCAGCAGTACCAGAATGGGAGTGCCTACCCAGGCCGCCAGAACATAACGCCAGTCTTTACGCATATTGAGCTTGAGAAAGAGATCGCTTTTTCCTTCCTTGGTGATGAAACGAGTGAGGATATTGGCGATGGCGGGACCCCACATATAGGCGCTGGCAAGCAATATATAAGCCAATGAGATCGAACCGCTCTCAATCACGATGAGGCTGTTGGTCAGTCCCCCGGTCAGGTAAATGACCAGCCCGGTGATCCAGGAAATACCAAATGCAAAAATTAAAAACAGGGTTAATCTTTTCTTAGTAATATTATCCATTTATCGATTCCTTTTCTTTTTTAATTATGGTCATACATTAATACCGAAAACTCTGCGAATAACATCCCCAATGACAAAGGAAAACAGCGCTACACCCAGGCTGATGGTGGACATCTCAAGAAAGCGCTTCTTAAAATCAAAGTCTTTGGCAACTGAGATATAGAAGTTGAAGATTGCAATCACCAAGATAGCATTGGCGATTGTCCACAGCAGGGCAACAATGAAATTAGAAATGACCAGGTAAGGGAAGATCAAGATAGCCACCGTGAGAATATATGCAAAGCCAGTATAAATGGCAGAACGTAGTGGAACCTTTTCATCCTCTTCTGATTTAGAAGATAGATATTCTGAAGCTGCCATTGAAAAAGAGGCGGCAATGCCGGTGATCAACCCTGCTAGCGCAATTATCTTGGTGTCTTGAAAGGCAAAGGTCAGACCTGCCAGAGAACCGGTCAGTTCTACCAGGGCATCATTCAATCCCAGAACGACCGAGCCGGCGTACTTAAGGCTTTCTTCATCCAACATCTCCAGTAATTCATCTTCGTGTTTTTCTTCTTCATCCAGGATCTCTTTGGCTTCCGGGATTGAGCCGATCAATGCTGCATAATTCTCCTGTGCTTTTTCTTCCCCACGTTCCATCAATTTAATGCCAAAAGTTAACCCCAAGACTTTGGATAACCAATAATAAAAATTGATGCGCAATTTGTTGGGAGTGGTATCTTTTTCGGTATAACGCTTCCAGATTTGATAGTGCTTCATTTCATCTTGGGCGATATTTTTGATCACAGTTGCATTGTGCTTGTCTTTTACCGCTTTAGCCAGTTTGAGGTAGGTGTAGTGCCCGTCAAGCTCTTCTTTTTGCAGTTTCAAGATGCGTTTTTTTTGTTCGCTTGTGATGGTCATGATATGGATAACCTCCTTTTTGTATTGTTATGTTTTGAATTTTACCCTTTTATAGAGAATTGCCATCTTGTATTTTTATTAACGTGGATATAAACCATGTGATCTCACCTTCAGCGATTTTTAGGCAAGTAGTGAAATTGGAGAGCTATCATCTTTTTACCCGTTTATAGACCACTTGTAATATCTGTGATCGGAACGGATGCACCGGATATTATGTTCTTCTTGATAATTGAAGTTAACTGAAGCAAATTGCTATTTTGAACTAATCAAGATTAGTATTAATATATCTGATAACAAACTATATAAACTAGATTACAAATATTGAGGTTTATCTTTATAATTATTGTTTAGACATACTGTTTTCCAGCAGTTCAGTGGAACTCTGAAGAATGTTTTGTGGAAAAATTGAGGGCGTTTCAACCTCACAAACGCCCTTCATTTAGTGCATATGGGATTTTATACTGATAGCCATGAACTTCCAAAACACGGTATTTCGTATCGTCGTTAATAATAAGTGGAATGAAAATGAATGGAAATTAAAAATCGCACCCGCCTGATTATGATCGTTTTAATTCGTGTATTTCTTACACTGGGGATTGTAATGGTATTATTTTTGGGCATGTGGGTCGGCTATTTTACAATTCCGCTTATTATCATTGTTGTTTTTTCAATTATTTTGGCAATTTCTGATATCGGTATTCTATTCACTCTACGCGAAAAAAACGGAAAGGAAACGAAAAAAACAAAGCGTCGAGGGAATGGTTATGAGTTTATTGATGAAATAAACATTGATGAAGAACATGAAAAGTAAGGAAATTCCGTATCTGCAACTTTCTACAAATTTTTGCCCGCAGAATATCTATCCGGGCATTCCGGAATCCGTTTCGCAAAAATATGGTGTAGTTCCATTGTGGATGGGACACGAGAACTATGTGGTTGGCGTCGCAGATCGTCAATTTAGATATAAAACTTCGATCGAACGTCTAATAGAACATCCAATTAAGCTGTTCTTATTACCATATTCGACCATTCAATATCTTCAATACCTTCTCTATGGAGATCATTATAGACTGAATATTCAGAAAGGTGTTTCTGAACTCTATCACTGTCTAAATGGGAATCCAGCAAATCGTGATGAGATGAACTCCCGCGACCATGTTGAGAAGAATCATGTGAATGAGAAACTTCTCAGACATAACCTTACGTTTACAGAAAAAGCCAACCTGGAATGTTTAGGAATTGACTACCAAATACCGCACTTTGATCTCAATGCGACTCGAATCGATACTGCGCTAGCCCCATTAATTCCATTGGAGACTGCCAGGCGATATCACGTCATTCCATTATGGTGGCTTGGGAAGTGTTTATTTATCGGATGCAACAGTGCTACAATATCGGAAGATTTTCCCCATCTGGAAGAACTTTTTCCATTTAACTATCAATTGATCTTGTGTACGGAAAGGCAATGGAAACTTGCCTTTCGCAGTATTTACCTTGAGGG
The DNA here is from genome assembly GCA_012798455.1 of Chloroflexota bacterium. Classification (GTDB taxonomy): domain Bacteria; phylum Chloroflexota; class Anaerolineae; order Anaerolineales; family Anaerolineaceae; genus UBA4781. The sequence goes on from JAAZNC010000034.1 coordinate 21,065, forward strand.
ACAAAAGGAAAAAACAATCTCCGAGCAAGATCTAATTATTTATTATCAACGCCATTTTTCGCTGGATGCCGGTAATTTGCAGCGTGCCAAGATTTATAGCAATCAGTACAAAACTGATTTGACCCATGCGTTGCTCGAATTAAAGATCATTTCACCAGCTATGGCATTACAAGCGCGGTCAGTATTGATGGGTGTACCCAGAGTTGAGTTGATCCAAAAATCACCCTCTGAAAGTGCGAAGTTGCTCCCAGTAGAAATTGCTGAATTGCTGGATGTGGTTATTCTTGAGCAAAATGGGAAAACCATTTCAGTAGCCGGCGATGAGATCACCCGTGAAAAAATAGATGTGGTTCATTCCATTACAGGTTATGAGGTGAAGCCTTATCTGGTCGATTCGGATCATTTGCAGATCTGGTTAAAACAGATCCGTTCAATGCAAACTAACGAAACGATTACTGGATATGAACTTTCTTTAAGAGAAATCTTATCATCACTTGGGATGCTAACTGAAAAGCAGATGAATGAAGTGGAGAAAGAATCTGCAGATGATGATGTGAGTTTTAGCAAACGACTGCTTGCACTGGGTTATTTGAGTGATGCTGATCTGGCAATGTTATTCAGCCTTCAAACTGGCACACCTTCTGCTGTTTTAGACCATGCTAATTTGAAGCAGGATTATTTGAATGAATATTCGCAAGAATTTGTGCAGAAACATTCCTTGATCCCTCTATATGAATCTGAAACCGCAATATGGGTTGCAACCACAGACCCATTCAATGGAGATGGATTTCAACAAATAGAACAATCCAGAAATAAACCGGTCATCCCCATCATTGCCCCAACTGGAGTGGTCGAGGCGATCATTGAGCAAACTTGGGGTGCTCACAAACCTGTCATTATTGGTGATGCATATCCATTTATCCAAAAATTGATCAGATTCGATTTTCTTACGCAAACCCAGGCTAATGAAATGATTCGTCTAATTAAGGAAGAACGGCAGTCATTTGATGAAGCTTTTATGAATGCCACTTTTTTTGATGCACGGCAAACAAATCGGATACTGGCAAATGTTTTTTCGATCCCAATACTGGATATTTCCCTAGTGGAAGAATTGCGCGAACAATTCGACGGTTTAGGAAACAAGACAACTCGCCCGTTTTACAGTGACCCCATTGATCCAAAGATTGCTACTCTGGTTGATAATGTGTTTGCTAGTGAACATACTATGCTACCCATTCGAAAAGAAGAACAGCATGTTCTTGTGGCATTTGCAGACCCCATGACAGTCCAGAATCTCAAATTCTTTGAAGATCATCTAGGGGTACCTATTTCACCGGTACTGGCCATCCGTTCTGATTTGAAAGACGCAATTTCTCGATCGTTGGGGCGCAAAAACATTGGTACCTATTTAATGGAAAACGGGTATATCAGTCGCAGACAGCTGAATGATGCGTTGGAATTATCTCAACGCACAGGGGTTCGACTTGGTCAAGCTTTACTGACCAAACAGTACGTTCGTGAGGTACAGATCTATGAAGTTCTTGCAAAGCAAACCGGATTTGAATTTATTGATCTAAAAAACACGGAGATCCAGGAAGAAGCTGTCCGGCTGATTGATCCGGATATTGAACGTGAGTTAGGAATTCTTCCAATTCAGGTGAATGGTTCCGAACTAACGTTAGCCATTGTTGATCCAATCGATAGACGCAATATCGCAAAAGCGGAAGAGTTAACCAAGAAAAAAGCGCATCCTGTGATAGTTTCTGAAGAAGGCTTCGAGTTTGCACTTGAACATATCTATAAATCCGATTACACCACCACCAGTACATCCAATTTGCTAAAACGATCTCCTAGAGAGTCAGCCTTTCGTGTTCTAAGTAAAGGGCAAGCTATTTTCTTCTCTGTTGTGTTCTTTCTTTCATTAATTTGGATGATCCTGGATTTTACTTCCTTTGCGATCATCATTAATGAACTGGTCACCATTTTTTATATCGGTTTTTCTGGTTATAAGTTCTATCTTGTATATAATGCTATGAACCATGATTGTGAGGTTCCTGTTTCAAAGGCGGAACTTGATGCACTTGATCCCGTGCAATTACCAATTTATACTCTACTGGTGCCGGTTTATAAAGAAGCAGAAGTCCTGCCGGACTTGATGAAATCATTAACTCAATTGGATTATCCAAACACAAAACTGGACATTAAGATACTTTTGGAAGAGGATGATATCGAAACCATCCAACGTTTCTATGATCTGGATTTACCCCCGCATTTCAAAGCCACCATCGTTCCGGGATCACAGCCCAAAACAAAACCAAAAGCCTGCAACTATGGGCTGATTCATGCCAAGGGAGAATATATTGTAATCTTCGATGCAGAGGACCGTCCGGACCATGATCAACTCAAGAAAGCGGTTGTGGCATTTGAAAAATCTGATTCAAATGTGGTTTGTATTCAGGCTAAACTGAATTATTACAACCGCACACAGAATCTACTCACCCAATGGTTCACCTCGGAATATTCAATGTGGTTCGATCTTTTTTTGCCTGGCCTGGATGCTTCGGAAGCCCCCATTCCCTTGGGTGGTACCTCTAATCATTTCAAGCGTCGTGCCTTGGCAGAGGTGGGCGCTTGGGATCCACATAATGTAACCGAGGATGCTGACCTGGGGATGCGATTGTATAAGCGCGGCTACCATACTCGTACGATCGATTCGACGACCTATGAAGAAGCTAATAGCAGGGTGAATAACTGGCTACGCCAGCGTTCGCGCTGGATCAAAGGTTATATTCAAACCTGGTTGGTGCACATGCGTGATCCTCTGAAATTAGCGCGAGAGGTGGGCATAAAAGGTTTTATCAGCTTCCAGTTCGTTACCGGTGGCACTTTTTTCGCAGCCCTGGCAAACCCGATCTTATGGACGATTACCACGGTGTGGTTTTTAACCCAATGGGCATTTATCCAGGAAACATTTCCAGGTATGATCTTTTATTTGAGTTCGCTTAGTTTGTATTTGGGAAACTTCGTATTTACTTATATGAATGTGGCGGGAGCCATGCGGCGCAAACATTATGACAATGTGCGTTATGCATTGTTGAGCCCCGTATACTGGGGTTTAATGAGTATTGGAGCATGGAAAGGCTTTTTGCAATTGATCACCAAGCCACATTATTGGGAAAAGACCATCCATGGCTACAGTGAGGAAAAGGGATTCAATCTTGAAGAAGAAATCATCAAGGAGGAAGAAAATGCTTCCTGAAAGCAAGGTTGTTGACCCGGCACCTATTTCCCCTCCTATTTACACACCTCGAGAAAAGAACCACTTCTATATCAAGGAAGGTATTCGGAAATTATTTTCTCATCCTTCCACGCATATCTTCATGATATCTTTTTTGATCTATGCGTTGATCGGCATTTATGGCACATTGGCATACGATATAGCTGATTATGAAGGTTTATCGAGAATCTCTCAGTCATTTGCAGCTGTTTTTGGACGCGATCCGCACCTTTCAGCCATTGGCTATATCTGGCCTCCTCTGCCGGCTGTATCGGATATTCCGTTCATTTTACTTCTGCATCCTTTCGACCTGGATATTTTATCGGGTAGTCTAATGAGTGCCTTTTATGCTGGTTTCGCTATGACCCAGCTTGATAATATTTTGCGTCGCTTTTCTCTGGAGAAGAAATGGCGCACTGTTTGGATGATTTTATTTGGTATCCAGCCACTGGTGTTGCATAATGCTTCTTTGGGGATGTCGGAAACCCCCTTCATTGGATTTTTACTATTTTCATTTAATGGATATCTGGTTTGGAGACAGGAGAAAAAAAACCACGGAATCATGATAGCTGCCATCGGCGCATGGTTAGCAATTTACTGTCGTTATGAAGCGCTGGCATGGACGGTTGCTATGGCGGCAGGGATCGCTTGGATATGGCTTTTCGAGAGAGGAAAGACATCACCAGAAAAATTGGAAGCGGAGTTGCTGACCTATCTGGTTCCACCCGCATACGGATTCATGTTCTGGATCTTTCTAAACTGGACAATTATGGGAAACCCGATCTACTTCTTAGTGGGTCCCGGGGCAACAGCCAACACCCCTGATACTGCCCAGACCCTTGGACCAGATCAGATCTGGTATTATGCAATGAACTCTGTCAGTGGTTCCATGCGTCTATTGTTCACTGAAATAACTTTTGTAGGACCGCTGCTGGTTGCTGCAACATTGCTCTTACTGTTAATTATTTTTGTTAAAAAGCGTTGGATTGATTTTGACTTCATCATGCTGGGTTGGTCAATCATTCTTTTTACATTCTTAATCGGATACCGTGGTTATTTGCCTGCTTTCAGTCGATATTTTATCTGGCTCATTCCGGGCGGTATTATTGTGATGGGAGCGGTTCATTCAAGATTAGAGAAAAAATGGCAGCGCACGATCATTAACCTGTTACTTGTTGTCTTTCTGGCATTTCCTGTATATAACCAGGTTAATAAGAAATGGGCTCTGATCCAGGAGCCAATGCCACAAAAACTGCTGTTGTCCTGGATCATTGCTGGTGAGCAGCAATCTGTGTCTTATGAGAACTCCTCCCTGGCTGAAATGCAGATGATAGCCAATTACCTAAATGAGCAACCTGAAGATACAATTACAATTGTAGATCATTCAATTTCCATGTCATTGGCATTGATGGTGGAGCATCCTAAAAATCTGGTGATGACAACCGATATGGATTTCTTTGATATTTTACGGAATCCTATTGGAAAGGCAGATCAGATACTGGTGCCGTATCCTACTTTTGATGCTCGTGGACGTTCACAGGTGTTGAAGTATTATCCGGGTATTTATGAGGGCTTTGAGATGTGGACACATTTTAAAACTGAATTCCCATCACCATTACCCTGGAGGCTTTACGAGATTGTTGATTCTGATCAGATCGAGAATTAAGGAGAGTGCATATGTTGAAGACAAAAGGAAAGCAAATTTGGATCAGTATCTTAATCATATTGACATCTTTAATGTTATTCGCAGGGATACCTCAATCCAAAGTGAATGAACAGAGTAGTATTTTTACCTTCGAAGATCTGGGGATATTACTGACAGATGATTCATTTAAAGGGATCAATGCTGTTCATGAATATGGTTTTGTTTACCCCTCTATCTGGGAACCTCAAGCTGGCAGTGAACTAACCCTTGTTTTCAGCCATGCAAAGGCATTGAGTGAAAAATCATCATTTGTGCTGGAACTCAATGGATCACAAATTGCCAGCATGGAACTCAATGGTGAGAATAGTGATCATGGTGAGTTGCACGTGCAGATACCCCAGCAGTTATGGGTGGAGGGATACAACCGCGTCACGTTGACATTCTACCTGGGGTTTGAAGGATTTGATTGTATGAATTTGGACGATGAGCTGTTATGGTTCACAGTGCACACTACTTCAAATTTCGTTCTAAATTACCAGGATAAAAAAGCGGATCCAATTTTGAATAAATTCCCATTGCCTTTTGTATTGGATTCTGGCATTCTGGAAAATGACGTGACTTTTATTCTACCAGATGAGCCGACATCTGCTGAAACCAATGCGGCAGCTCTGATAAGCGCAAAATTAGGGCAATATGCGAGCTGGCGTACGTTGAACGTTCATTTTGCAGATCAACGTGATGCTTTAACCACTCCTGATGCGCTAATAGGAAATATCATTCTGGTCGGGCAGGCTAACCACCTTGCTCTGCTTGATAATATGGATGTGCCGTGGAAAATTGAGAATGGTTCCATCATGGATATAGGCGGTGATCCATATCCTGAGAATGCCGGTATTTTATGGACGGGACGATTTCTTGATAATGATTACAAATCTGTATTGGTGATAACTGGCAATACGAATGAATCCCTCATAAAAGCCGCAAAAGCCCTTACCATGGATTCGATCGTTGAGCAGTTACCAGGTAGCCTGGCATTGGTTGAACAAGTACCTGCTTCAATATCAGCACAAACAACCTATACCCCTACTTTTACTCTTGCCAAGTACCAGTATCAAGATAATACCTCGTGGGGAACATCCGAACAACAAATTGCATATACTTTGCCGTTTGCTACCTCATGGAAAGTGATCAATGATGTGATCTTGAATTTGCATTTTTCTCATTCAGATTTTGGGGATTCAAATAAATCGTATATTACGATCTTGATGAATGGTACACCAGCGGATACTATCCAATTAACCATAGATAATGCAGATGATGCCTGGCAGGAAGTTGTTATTCCTGCCCGTCTGTTTGATTTTGGAGATAATATTTTGACCATAGTCAGCAACATTAATAATCCCGAGGGTGATCGTGATGCTCGTTACGCTTGTTTGGATGTGGATCCGACTGCATCTTGGATTGTTGTGTTCGCTGATTCGGAAATGACAGTTCCGTTAGGACCATCCAGCGATGCTCTTTCGATTAATGAATTTCCTTATGCTTTCATTGGAAAATCCGATCTATCAGATTTTGGTTTTATTCTTCCAGACGAGACGAATAAAACAATTGATGAAATGGTCATCCGCTTGAGTGGTTTTCTTGGTCATTATTTGAATGGAGAAGGGATTGGTTTGCACGTGTATAATCCTGCTGAATTAGCCGGAGTTAAAGAAAAACCCACCCACTTGATCATGATCGGTTTGCCCACCCAAAATAGCGAAATTGCAAAACTTAATGAACGCCTCCCCCAACCTTTTGAAGAAGGCACAAATAATCCTATGGCATTGAATGATGTTGTTCAGGTAAATCCCAATTTTGCCGATATTGGTTATTTGCAGGCATTATTAGATCTCGAAGGCAATCCCATACTAGTCGCCACCGGAACTTCGGATAAAGGAATCGGTTGGGCAGTGGATGCTTTGATGGATACTACCAACATCAAGAATCTCTATGGTGATCTGGCGCTCACCCGAGCAGAGGGATCCATTTCATCTGCGTTAATTCAAAAAACCGAGGACCTTGTTCCAGCAACGCAGGATATGCCAATTGAAACCTCCCAACCTGGTGATCATCTTTACCTGTGGATCGGTGCCGGGTTTGGATTGATAGCTGTGCTACTGGTTGTTGCAAAAATAATAGAAGAACTGGTAAAGAATAAGAAATCGAGGAAACATGATGAATAAAATCATCTCCAAAAACAAGCTGTCTATTTTAATTGCATTGCTGGGATTGGTATTAATTGCAGGTGCTGCTAGTCTGGTTTACCTGGACCAGCAAACTTTCATTATCGCCTTGTCGATGTTGGGGTTTTTAATGGTATTGACCATTCTTCAATTCGGCAAGTGGATCAATTGGGTGATGCTGTTATTGAGTATAGGTGCTTATGGATGGATTCAGTACACGTCACAATCTTCACTACTGGGTGCTGTGGTTCTTTCTGGTGTGTATGCTGCGTCAGCTCTGCTGGCTTTGCTGTTCTCTCATGCGATAAACCGTGAGACGGACTATATTCTCAATCAATACTCCTCCAGCAATGTTCTCATTGAAGAGTTGACTGTGCATGATTCATTGGGATTAATCAAATGGCATGTCTTCAAACAATTCCTGAGCGAGGAATTTATCCGTTCAAGGCGGTCGAAGAAAAGTGTCAGTGTTCTGATGATGCGTTTGTTGAATTATCAAGACTATGTGTCGAATGGAAATAAAAAGCAAGCAGAAGATTTGATGACGGAAATTGCCAGGATTAGTTCGACAATATTAAGGACCCTTGATAAAGTGTCAAGACGTGACCAGAATACGCTCGGGGCAATTCTCCCCGAGACCTCACAAGACGAGGCAAAAATTGCTGCATCGAGGGTGATCAACGGAATTATGCAAAAAGCCAACGCGGCGGTATATATTGGTATTTCTACTTTCCCCGAGGATGCAGTGAACGTTGACAAACTAATCTCAAGAGCTGAAGCGGCGCTTGAATTTGCCATTACATCTGAAAGGGAACAGATATCATATGCACAATTAAATGCGGACTCAGGCGCATATTCGCCAGTATCTCGCTTGCACTAGATTGTATAACAGAAAACAACGACGAGAATATCTATAAGAGTATTTTCGTCGTTGTTTTTCTTCTTCTTTACTATTCGACCTGGTGAAACGACTATAATAATAGTGGTTCAACCACAACTTTATTATTACTGAGTAGAGGAATTGGAATGAAAGAGAAGCATTTGTTTTATCAGTTGAATCGCTGTACGGGCTGCCAATTATGCGTGATGGCATGTTCCCTGGCGCGCGAGGGGGTATGTGGGGAAAAAGAATCATTGATCTCTATCTTGACGCACCCGCAATTTGGCACCTCACAACCGCTGGTTGATCAATCTTGCATGTGGGAAGAATGTGATGCGCGCTGTGTGGAGGTGTGTTCTCCAGCAGTGCTGCACCTGGTTGCACAAGAGGATTGGGGCAGATTGATGGCGAACCCAGATTGGAATCCAGTGCCCATTGTGGTGGGGGGAAAACACTCATGAACAGAGGATATTGTGATAAGGTTGCCCGTATTGATCTGACGAGGCACATCGTTTTGATTGAACCTCTAAATGAGAAGTTGAAAGAGCGTTATATTGGCGGGCGCGGTTTTATCGCCCGCTGGTTGGTGGATGAGGTACCAGCTGATCTGCACCCGTTCGATCCACAAGCGTTGCTGGTAATTGCCACTGGACCACTGATCGGTACCATTGTGCCCACTTCCTCCCGCACTGAAATCGGAGCAGTGGCACCAGAAACCGGAATATTTTCGATTGGCAGTGTGGGAGGTAGTTTGGGGACGAAGTTGAAACGAGCTGGCTTGGATGCACTGGTTATCACTGGACGATCGGAAACACCGGTATACATTTTGATCAGCGATGAAAATATCGAGATCAAAGATGCCAGTTGGTATTGGGGAAAAGATGTCTTTGAAACCGAACATGCTATGCGAATCGATAACCATGAATCGCGTTTATCCATAGCTTCTATCGCTCCATCTGGAGAAGCGGGTGTTGCTATATCGACTATCATGGTAGACCGAGTACGTTCAGCCGGACGGGGCGGTTTGGGGGCGGTGATGGGCAGCAAGAACCTCAAAGCGGTAGCGGTCTATGGCTCTGGTAGTGTTCCGATCTACGATCCGCTATCTTTTTGGAAAGAATGCCAGACACTGCAAAAAGCTGCGACAAAGAAGTACTTTGCCAGCCGCTGGAAATCAGGCACTTATGGTGCTCTAACACGTTATAACAAAGCCGGTGCATTGACCACTTATAATGCTCAAAAAACCGCCTTTGAGTTTATCGATCAGATCAGCGCTGAATGTTACAACGAGAATTTCAAGATCGGTATGCGGGCTTGTATTGGTTGTTCCATGCCGTGCTGGTCCATCTATACGGTGCAGACTGGAAAATTCAAGAATCTGTATAGCGATAGTGTGAATGCATCGACTTTCAAAGAATTGGGAGCGCGCTGCGGAATGCATGAGATGGATGCAATTTTACGTGCCCATGATGATCTCAACCGCTTTGGATTGGATACCATTTCCACGCCGGCGGTCATTTCTTTTGCCATGGAATGTTATCAGCGCGGTATTATCACTTCCCGGGATTGCGATGGACTGGAATTATCCTGGGGCAATACAGACGCGATCATTCCGCTGATTGAATGGATCGGTAAAAACCAGGGATTTGGTGCGCAGCTTGCCAGAGGTGTGCGGGCTTGTGCAAAGGAATGGGGTGCAGATGCTAACAGCTATGCCCTACATGTCAAAGGACTGGAGACAGTGGCAACGGATCCACGTGGACAACCATCCTGGGGATTGGGATACGCCACTTCCAGTCGCGGAGCCTGCCACATGCGTGCCTATGGCAATTTCGAATACGGTGGGATGGATGATGCCAGCATGATCCGCATTTCGGGCACCACTGCTATCGGGGAGCGCTTTGGCACGACTGGTAAGGGAAAAGCCGGAGCATTTTTGGAAGATATGCATGCCTTTGGCGATTCGCTGGGTACCTGTAAGTTTATGACGCGCGCCGACCTGGGATTCCCGGAAGCGCTGGTTGGTGTTTTGAATACTGCTACCGGAGCGAGTTACAGTGCCGATTCTTTGTATAATGTGGGCGAAAGAATCTCCAATCTTGAGAGAATCGCAAATCTACAGCGTGGCATTACCCCTGCGGATGATACATTGCCGGAACGCTATTTGAAGGAAGCAGTTCCCGAAGGACCCGCTAAAGGAAAAATTTGTGACCTGGAACCCATGTTGAGAGAGTATTACCAGCATCGCCAGTGGAATTGGGAGGATGGTTATCCCTCGCCGGATAAATTAGAACAGGTTGGGTTGGATAGGGAAGGGAATGATATATGAGAGAAGCAAGGTCTCTAGGAAGATCAGTTGCACCACTGGCTGACTATGCCCGCCAGGGAGCCACGCAGATCGCCATCATTGTGCCAGATGTGGAAAAGACAGCCGCTCATTACATGCACCTCTTTGGAATAGGTCCATGGCATTTCTATACCTATAAGAAACCTTTGTTGAAGCACATGACCTACTATGGGAAGCCAGCCAATTATGTCATGCGTATTGCGCTATCCTATTTTGGACCTACCCGTATTGAATTGATCCAATCAATAGCTGGGGAATCCATATATACAGATTTTGTGCGCGAACACGGTTATGGAGTACACCATATTGGATTGGTCGTGGCAGATATGGATAGAGCTCTGCAGGATGCGACTTCTGCCGGATTGACCATGACCATGGATGGTGCGGGGTTTGGATTGAGCGGGGACGGACATTTTGCGTATTTGAATACCGAGAAAGAACTGGGTGTGACCATCGAGTTCATTGAAAATCCCCAGAATCGAGTGCTACCCGAAAAGATCTTCCCTGATATGCAAAATTGAGATGATTGCAAAGGAGGGCGGGGTCAGGAAACATCCTGACTCCTTTTTCTTTATACTCGAGAGCTCGCCGAACTTCCCATTTGCACGCCGCTTTTGATATACTAGGAAGAATTATCGGGAGGACGCTATGCATTATCGGCGGATAATCATTAAGATCGGCACGTCTACGCTTACTGGCGGTTCGCGCGCACTGTATTATCCCCGAATTGTGGCGCTTGCGCGTCAGGTCAAAACGCTGCAAGAACAGTGCTGTCAGACTGTGCTGGTTTCTTCGGGCGCCATTGCTGCTGGTAAAGAGGCGCTCAATTTTCCCAACCTCGGTAAACATATTCCCGCCAAACAGATGCTGGCAGCCATCGGGCAACCGCGCTTGATGGCGATCTACGAGCAGATCTTTTCTATGTATGGCATTCATGTAGGTCAGGTGTTGCTCACCCGCACCGATATCACCAACCGCAAGAGCTATATCAATGCACGCGGTACGCTGGAAACCTTGCTTGAAAACAATGTACTACCGATCGTCAATGAGAATGACACCACTGCCACTGACGAGATTGGCATAGGTGATAATGATAATCTATCTGCACTGGTGGCGACCATGCTGGAAGCGGATTTGCTGCTTTTATTGACCGATATTGATGGATTGTATGATGGCAATCCGGCGGATAAATGCTCCAGGCTTATCAAAGAGATCAGAGAAGCAGAGATACCTCCAATCGTTTGGGACGCGGTTGGCGGTTCCAACTCTGGGTTGGGAACAGGTGGCATGCTGACCAAATTGCAGGCGGCTGAAGTGGCACGCCGTAGCGGTACTACTGTGGTCATCGCACACGGGGAAAATGAGAATATCCTGCAGCAGATCATGGATGGAGATACACCCGGTACATGGATCTACCCGCTGGAGGATAAAATGGAAAGCCGCAAACGCTATTTACTGGCGAGTGCTCAGAAAGGAGTGGGGGTGGTAATTGACGAAGGAGCTTTGAAAGCTTTGCAAAAAGGGGGCAGTTTGCTGCCGGTGGGTGTGAAAACAGTGCGTGGAGAATTCCAGCGCGGTGATGTAATCTATGTACTTGACCAGAGCGGTAAGTCTTGTGCATTGGGGCGCTGCACCTATGCGGCAGATGAGATTGCACGTGTCAAAGGGATGCACACCAGTCAGATCGAGTCGGTGTTGGGATATTTATATGCCGAAGAGATGATCCATCATGATGATCTGGTATTTCTGAAAGGCAAAGGAGGGTAAGTATGACATCAGTCCTTGAAATATGCCAGCAAGCAAAAACAGCATCGCATGCCTTATCTAAATCTACTTCTCAACAGCGTAATCAAGTCTTACTCACTCTGGTCGATATTTTACAAAATAGGCAAGCTCGTATCCTGGAACAGAATCTGGCAGATTGTGAAGAAGTGCGATCAAAAGGACTGAATCCTGCCTTGTTGGAACGGCTCAAACTTGATGAGAAACGCATCGCTGCCATGGCAGACGGTGTACAGGTGGTAGCCGCCTTGCCGGACCCACTCGATCAACGGTGCGGTCAAAAAGAGCTACCCAACGGACTGCATATCTATAAGCAGCATGTCCCGCTGGGAGTACTGGCGGTGATCTATGAATCACGCCCTAATGTGACCATTGATGTGGCTGCTCTGGCGATCAAATCGGGCAACGCGGTCATCTTGCGTGGGGGAAAAGAGACTTTACGGACCAATGCCGTTTTGGTGGATTGCGTGCAGACAGCAATGCAAAAAATTGATATTCCCAGTGCTGCGGTACAGTTTATCAATGATCCGGATCACTCATTGGTGGAAGAGTTATTGGGAATGTATCCCTATGTGGATATGCTCATCCCGCGGGGTGGGGCAGATTTACACCGCTACTGCCGTGAACACAGCCGCATCCCGGTCATCACAGGTGGTATCGGCATCTGTCATCTATTTATCGATGAGAGCGCCGATCAATCCCGTGCACTGGAGGTGATCGCCAACGCCAAAATACAGCGTCCTACCGTTTGTAATGCATTAGATACTGTAATTGTGCATGAAAGGATCGCGGCTGCTTTTCTATCGCTCCTGATCGACCGCACAAAAAAAGAAAAAGTGACCCTGCACATCCCCTCCGACCTGTTGCAGATATTAATGATCGATTCATGGGAGTATATACAACAAATATCTGAAGGTGATTATGATAAGGAGTGGCTTTCGCTGGATCTGAGCGTGAAAGTAGTGCGGAATGTGGATGAAGCCATTACATTTATTGGAAAACACAGCACTGGTCATTCTGACGGCATCTTGACGGAAAATGATGCCAATGCCGCTCATTTCCTGCGGATGGTCGATTCGGCGGTGGTATATGTGAATGCCAGCACCCGTTTTACGGATGGTGCGGAGTTGGGCTTAGGCGCGGAGGTGGCGATTTCTACCCAGCGCTTGCATGCGCGCGGTCCTATGGCGCTGCAAGAATTAACTACTTATAAATGGGTGGTGAAAGGAAATTACCATACCCGTGTTTGATCAACAAGAAAGCCGCCACAATAATGTGACGGCTTTTTCTTTATAACATTAATATTGCTTAGAATGAATTACTTTAGAAACCTTTAAGAGCGTTTCCAAGCCACAGCAGGACGAAACCTGCGGCTACCAACCAGAATTCATAACCGCCGATGAGAGGGAGGGCAACAAAATTGCCGATGATCCCAAGGACGCCTAGGATGGTTGAGAGCCAAAAAACGAGTTTGGTGGGAGGACTGAGTTTCATGATTTTCTCCTTTCTTTAGTTTCTATACTTAATATAACGAGAAAATCATGTAAAAGTTGCATTTATTCGGACATTGACGAATTGTTAATAAAGCAAAAAAGTTCCTTATTCGGCGTTTTTAATGGTGATTTCCACTTCCTTAACAACTTCCACACCTCGTAGTGCTTTTAACATGCCTAGAATGGTTTGGGTGATGATCTCTGCCGGAAATTGGGTCAGAGAGATTTCTTCGCCATTCACTTTGATCTGAATCTCGCTCATTTTGATCTCCTTTTCATTTGAGCTTTTTTTGTCTTATTTTTTGGTAGAGGTCTTCAAAATTGCCATCATAAGTAGAAATGGTGTTAGTTCGGAGATCTATCTCTCCCAGACGGATCTTAGGAATCCAATCTTCCAGTGCGCCTTCCACGAAGATGAAATCATAGTTGTTTTGCTGCAGCATGTGGTTGATGATCTGGCGAGTTGAAAGCGGTTTTTTAATCAAGAAGGTCGTCTCGTTGGTGGATGAGAATGCCACCGTTTCAGCTCCAGCCTGACCATAAAGGAAGGTATCTTTTCCTTCGGTATCCAGGTCGATAGCTTGATTGGACACCTTTACGACACCAACATGCTGCCCTTCTGCGGTTAAATGATTGACAATGTGGCGGATCAAATAAGTCTTACCAACGCCTGAATGCCCATAAAAACCTAAAATGAAGGGTTTGGGTTGAATTTTATTCACCTTCTTATTGTAGCGGAAAAATACTGGATTAGGGATTTAAATTTGAACCTGCATTAGTATTGGTTGGTATCTATGCATTACCCATAATCTTTATACAATAAGTGCGTTCTTGTGGTCCATCCAGTTCCACAAAATAAATATTTTGTCTTCCCCCTGTGATTATTTTCCCGTCATTGAGTGGGAAGAAAACTTCGAATCCCAGTAAAGCACTACGTAAATGGCAGGGAGCATTGATCGCCATCTGCCCATCGCTGTGAAGATAACGCGCATGATGATATGAATATTCATCGGGGACCAGACGCTGGATCAATTCTTTAAGATCACTTTCAATATCGGGTAGTCCTTCGTTTACGGTGATTGCTGAAGTCGTATGTTTGGACAGGATGAATACCATCCCATCCTTTATTCCCGAGTCTTTTACCTTGCTGTGAACGGTATTCGAAATATTGATGATCTCCGTTTCCTGTTCTGTGATAATGTGTATTTCTTCATAATAGGTCTTCATAATTAATCTCCGGTTAATAATTTTAAAGGAGTGTTGAGAAAGGCGTTATCGGTAAACTCCTGACTGAATGCCAGAGAATTGAATCCACGAACAGCTCGGCGCATATCTTGCCGTGGATAATTGCTGCCGTATATCGTTTTACGGATTAGATTCCTTTCAAAGACGTTTTTACCGATGGTGGTACCTATAACGTGTTGGAGGCATTCTTGAGGGGTTCCACTATAAACGACTGATGTATCAAGATATACATTTTCGTATTTGATTGCTAGCATAATGGCTTCTTCTACCCAAGGCCAACCAAGATGCGCGATCACAATATTGGTATTTGGATGTTTCTGAATGGTTTCTTCCAGATCGCCAGGATGGGCAAGTTTAGATAATCCATGCGGCGCCCAACTGAGGCCGCAGTGGATCAGAACAGGCACTTTTAATGAACTGCACAATTGAAAAATGGGATCAATTTTATTCTCATCGAGCAGAGAAAAATGCTGGAGGGCTGGATCGAGTTTCAATCCCTTTAACCCCAGTTCCTTTATAGCAAATTCAAGATCTTGACACGCTGTTTTTGAATTTGGATCCACCGAGGCAAACCCAAGGAATCGCTTGTTCTTTTTGACCAGTTGTGCAACGACTTCATTAGAGGGTATTTTGCAGCTGAATGCGGATGAACAATCGATTGGCAGTAGTACACATTGATCAATCCCCGCAGCGTCCATCTCTAGTATGAACACTCGTAGAGGTTGGGCGGGAAACAGCAATCCGAATACGTTTTGAATTGCATCAGAAAGTGCGGGGTCGTTTTCTTGAATTTCCCTAATCATCATTGGGTGGGTGTGAAAATCTATTTTCATCATGACCTCATTTAAAATTAAATTGGATGGATGTTGATTTTTCCACGAGTTCTACTACATTTTGTAAAGACGGAAAGCGATCTTTTGTTTTAGAAATATAGAGTGCCGAGGTTGCTGTACCGAAAGCCAAACATAAATCTAATGGCCAGTTTTGCATCCTGCTGAAAACAAAACCGGCATTAAAAACATCTCCAGCTCCTACTGCATCGATTACTTTTACTGAATGAGCGGGAGTATAGATTGTGACTTCATTTGTCTTGGCTAAACTCCCTTGAACACCCATTTTAATAATGACGCTTTTGGCTCCATCATTCAGTAAGGCACTCGCTGCTTTTTCAGGATCTTTTTCAGAAGTAATGGCATGCGCTTCATCCAGGTTGGGAATGAAATAATCGACATGTTGGAGGGATTTACGGAGATTGTAGATCGTTTTATCTTGCCAACCTTGTGGGTCCCAACCGGTATCTAGAAATGTGATCTTTCCCATTGCTTGAGCCTGCGCGAGAGTGTATTGAGCATCACTGAGTTCTAATCCCGGTAGAAAAAAAATACCCATCAGGAAGAAAAAATCCGATTCTTTAATACACTCATGATGTCTGGTCAGTAGACTTCCATTAAAAGCAACCAGCGAACTGGGGTCAGAGACGAAAGCGCGTTCACCATCGTTTCGCACGATTGCCACCGTGATGCCGGTCTTTCCGTCTTCAACTATCTCAACCTCATCAATGTTTGCGCCGCTGTTTGCCAGATCATTGATGATTTTTTCCCCATAGATATCATTTCCCACATTTCCAATAATTTTTATTGAAATGTTGAATTTTCGTAAAGCGAATGCGGTATAAGCTGTTTGACCGGATGAAACGATACTGTAATTATTTCCGAGTACTTCCTGTCCCCAAAGGGGCAGATTGGGAACGTTTCTAATGATCATATCAATGTTGAGATTCCCTGCTAAACAACCACTAGGAAGATGTTCCGTATTGAGGTCAATTATTTTTTTCATTTTAGTTCATCATAGTAATTAATGATTAGGATGTCAATATGTGTAAATATAATTACTAATATGTTAATATCATAACATAAAAACGTTAAAAATATTGACAAAAGAAATAAAAAGTAATAATATGTAACTAAACAGACATGGAAAAGAATATGTTAAGAGCTGAACGGCAAGCAAAAATATTGCAGATTATTAGAGAAAAAGGCTCTATTTCGAGTGAAGAGCTTATTGAGCTATTCGATGTTTCTCACGTAACGATCCGTCGTGATCTGGTAGCATTAGCTAGCCAAAAATTGATCGTTCTTGAACACGGGGGCGCCACCAGCATCGATTATTTGGAGGGAAAACCCGAACCGCTGTATGACACCAAACTTTATGTTCACTCAGACAAAAAGACGGCAATTGCCAGAGAAGCGGTAAAACTCATCAAGGATGGGGATATTCTCGTCCTTGATTCGGGGACGACCAATTATCGTCTCGCGCAGCAGTTAAAAACGGAAAAATTTAGTGCTTTAACTGTCATTACCAGTGACATCATGGTTGCCAAAGATTTAAGCTCACATTCACGCATTGCTGTGATCATTTTGGGCGGTATTGTTAGGAAATCATATTACAACGCCTATGGACCATTCACTGAAATGATCCTTGGAAATTTGAAGGCAAATAAATTATTTCTTGGGTTCGATGGGGCGAGCATGCGTCGTGGATTCTCAAATAATGTTCTGGAAGAAGTGTCCGTCAAACAAAAAATGATGGAAATTAGCGACGAAACGATCGCGTTGGGTGATTCAACTAAATATGGTGTGGATGCACCATATGCGATTTGTGGTTGGGAAAAGATCCAGCGCGTAATCACTGATGCTGCTATTGACCCACAATTTATTTCGTTCTTTACGGAACATGGATTGTCGTATCAACTCGCAACAGAAGAATAACCAAACACTGAGGATTATAATAATCATGGAGCAAATCGCAGATTTCAAGTTCGATATTCCCACCCGAATAGAGTTTGGAAATCAGGTTTTCAAAAAACTAGGCAAATTGTGCCGCGGGTATGGAAACAAAGCATTAGTCATTTCATATAAAGATAGAAGTCTACACGCATTCGTTGAAGAATGCGTGTTTTTATTAAAGGCAGAAAATATTGCAACATGCCTTTTTGAAGAGGTTGAAGCGAATCCCACCCATACCCTAATTAATAAGGGCGCAGAGCTTGCTTGTTCAGAAGGTTGTGATTTTGTAATTGGATTGGGCGGGGGAAGCGCCATCGATACTGCCAAGGCTGTTTCAGTTGCAACGGTAGAGAAGATTGATATCTGGGAGATCGTAGAGGGAAAGGAATTGACTCAAACGCCACTTCCATTAGTGGCAATTCCTACTACATCCGGGACCGGATCAGAGGTTACTCAATATGCGGTCATCAGTAATCGTGAATTAAAAAGGAAAGAGGGCTTTGGGAAAAAGGAATTTTATCCGCACTTATCTTTGCTCGACCCATATCTGACGGTTGGAATGCCATCTTCTATCACAGCTGCCACTGGATTGGATGCACTGACCCATGCCATTGAAGCTTATACGACTCGTTTGGCTAACCCATTAAGTGATCTGCTGGCGGAAAAAGCGATTCAACTGGTGGCAGATAATCTGCGTACGGCGGTGTATTCCGGACAAAACATGCAGTCACGCTACAACATGATGCTAGCAAGCATGCTAGCAGGAATGGCGATTACTCACGCTGACACTTCCCTGGCGCATGTCATCGGTGAAGCAATTGGAGCAGTGTTCAATACCAATCACGGGCTCACTGTCGCACTCACATTGCCTGCGGTGATGGAATACAACTGTTTTACTAATCTTGATAAATTTGCAAACATCTCTGCTTTGATGGGTGAGGCAGTTAACCACCTTGCTCCGCGCGATGCTGCTTTGCTGGCGTCTTCTGCAGTACGGAAACTGATTGGGGATGTCAATGTTCCGACTTGTTTGGCGGAGATGGGAGTGAAAAGAGATGAAACGGTGCTTGATCTATGTAGCCGTCCTGGCTGGGATGCAACAAATCTTCGTTCCGCGAAGAGGGCGGATTTTCAGGACTTGATTGAAGGAAGTTTATCTCCGGAATTGTCTTACTGGAAGATAACAACAAAATAGAAGAGGAAGATCATGAAAGCTGCTGTTTTGTATTCTGCAGGGGATATACGCGTAGAAGAAAAGCCTATCCCTCAACCGAAATCCGGTGAGGTCTTGATCAAGATACATGCTTGCGGGGTTTGTGGAACAGATGATGCTCTTAACAAAGGCGAATACCCTGCAAATTATCCGGTGATTATAGGGCATGAGTTCTCTGGAGAGATCATTGAAGTTGGCGAATCGGTCACGGCATTTAAGGTAGGTGATAGAGTGACAGTAGACCCAAATCGCACCTGCCATAAGTGTTATTTTTGCCGGAGTGGTTTGGAGCATTTATGCGATAACTTGCAATCAATGGGTGTGCACATTGATGGCGCAGATGCGGAATACTGCGTGATGCTTGAGAGCAATATTTATAAGATCGGGGATGCAATATCATATGAAGAAGCGGCGTTTTGCGAACCTTTAGCCTGTGCTATCCACGGTACGGACTTGGCAAAAATAAAAGTAGGTGATGCTGTGTTGATCATCGGAGCTGGTGGCATGGGGAATCTTATAACACAATGCGTGAAAAATTCCGGTGCTTCAACCATCATTGTCAGTGAGCCGATTGCAAAGCGTCGAGACCTTGCTCTGTCAAATGGGGCTACCCATGTTGTTGATCCATTGAACACGAACCTGCTAACCGAAATTAAGAAAATTCGACCCATGGGGATGGATGTGGTTTTTGAGGTTGCGGGAATTTCGAGAGAACAAGCTGCTTGTCCTTCTTATACGCGAAAAGGTGGAACGATCGTCTTTTTTGGATGCAGTCCTAAAGACAAGTTTATTCAGATCAATCCTTTTGACATTAATGAGAATGAACAAAGAATCCTGGGTTCTTTCAATAATCAATTTGCAACCGGGAGAGCGGTGGATATGTTGGTGAACAAGAAGATCAGGGTAGATAACCTGATCTCGCATCGTTTCGCTCTTGATAATTATCTGGATGTTTTCAGTGTCTTCGGAACAAAAGACTCTGTGAAACTAATGGTCCTTATGGACTGAATGAAATTATTTCAAATCTTAGGAGTAATGATGGATATTGAAACTTTTGAAAAACAAGCTTTGCAAAGCCTCCTTTTCACCGCCCCAGTTCTCGGCGATGATATGGGACGTTTCCTTAAAGAAAAATCAACGATGATTAAGGAGTTGGCAACACAAGCAATCGATGAGAGCGTGGAGCATATTTATTGGGTGGGAGCAGGAAATTCAAGAGTCAACTTATTGTCAGGTAAAGAATTGATGGATCGATTTACAAATATACCCAGTGATTGTTATTGTTCTTATGAATTTATGTGGCGTTCGCCTGAGCGATTAGGAAAGAACGCCTGGGTGTTTTTGGCATCTTTTTCAGGCGCAACGGAAGACACGGTAGAGGCTCTACGATATGCAAAAAATAGAGGAGCCAAGACCATCGCTTTTGTGGATAAGGCGAATTCCCTCATGGGAAGAGAAGCAGATATCGTGATCGATTACACATCCAAAGGATTATACATTCTTCCATTGGCGGGTTCCTTTTTATTCGTACTCGAATTGGCAAAGAAGTTGGGTAATTCTAAAGCAGCCGCTCTTATCAAAGGATTGAATGAGATTCCGGCTTTATTGAAAAAACAATATGTAGAAGAAAAAACACTCGCGAAAGAATCGGCAGAAAAATTCCGTGGGCAAGAAATGATCTATACCCTTGGAACGGGACCATTATATGGTTTGGCATATAAGTTTGGGTTAACTGTTTTCATGGAGAATATGCGTGTGAATGGTTCTTTTATGGAAACGGCAGAATTTCGCCATGGACCAGCCGAAATGTTCGATCGTCATAAACCTGCTTTTGTGATTTTGGTAGGTACGGATGAATCGCGTCCTGTTTCTGAACGGGTAATCAAATTGATTGAACATGAAAACTCTCCTCTCCTAATTTTCGACGCAAAGAAATACCATGTAGATCCTTTGTTGGAACCGTTTGTCTTGATGATTCCCTTGCAGTGGTTCGCCATCTATTCAGCTTATATCCGGGGCATCTATGATCTGGATGAAAGAGTTTTGATGGGACATGGCATTATGGGGAAAGGTTCAGGAGTTACTTGGCCATAAGCAACTCGTGATGATTAGATGAGAAAACAATGAAAGAATACAACGATACGATTCGATTGGGATGCACAAAAAAGTCTGTTTGCGTGGGATTCGATGAATATGCGATTCCTTATATCAGTGCACAAACCGATTACGATGCTTGGTTCACCCTTGGTTTTTTGCAGGGAAAAAACCGCACTTTTCAGCTTGAATATTATAAACGGCAGGCAAATGGGGAGCTTGCTGAAGCATTTGGTGAAAAATTCATTCCTGCTGACAAACTCATGCGTACGATCGGGCTATCGCGTATCGCAAAAAAATATTTATCTCATCTGGATGATGATGTCTATGAAATGTTGAATGCTTTCAGTAATGGTATCAATTATGGCATCGACTATCGTGATCAATATCCTGAAAATGAGTTTGAAATCCTCAATTTTGCGCCATCCAAATATTCTATTCAGATGTTCTTTCTATTCAATTATTTCTTGCTTTCTCGTTGACCCACTGGCTCGGAAAATTGACCCGATTTCTGATTCTACAAAAAGAATCAGCGGAAGTGGTGAATAAGTTAGATCCGCCTTTTGCAGCCTGGAATTACTTGATCAAACCAGTGGGTGAAAAGGCAGAAGTGGATGATGGAGAA
This sequence comes from Chloroflexota bacterium, assembly GCA_012798455.1. Taxonomy (GTDB): domain Bacteria; phylum Chloroflexota; class Anaerolineae; order Anaerolineales; family Anaerolineaceae; genus UBA4781. Next base: position 42,677 of record JAAZNC010000034.1, read on the forward strand.
CTTTATCGCGAATTGGTAGAGGTAAAAAAAACACTGAATAAAAAGGGCGCATCCAATAACTGGTGTGTATCTGCCGATCGTTCGACCAGCGGTTTTCCGATTGTGGCAAATGACCCGCATTTAGGAGCTGATATACCGGCTCCGTGGTATTTTGCCAATGTAAAAGGAGAAACGTTTCATATCTGTGGAGCATGTTATCCCGGTTCCCCTGTGTTCTTCTCGGGTCACAATGGGTCTGTGGCATGGAGCATGACGGCTGCCTTTATTGATAATGTAGATCTCTATTTGGAAAAACTGGATGAGCGGGGTTCCGCAACACTTACGGATGGGAAATATATTCCATGCGATGTGCTGGAAGAAGAGATCCGGGTCAAGGGCAAGGATCCGATCGAATTGAAAATCTTGGAAACCAAACATGGACCACTCTTGAATTCGGCTTTTTCATTTAGTGATGATCCGCTTTTATCCTTCTGCGCCAGTTGGGCAACCCCAAAACCGATCCGTGGCTTTTTCTGTATCCAACATTGTAAAGATGTGAAAGAGGTGAAAAAGGAGTTTGAGTATTGGTCTCTTACCTCTACCAACCTGGTTATGTCAGATGTGCAAGGCAATATCTGTTGGCAGTTGTGTGGTGAAATTCCGATCAGAAGAAAAACAAAAGGGATGTTGCCAATGCCAGGTTGGGATTCGGCATATGATTGGGAGTTCGATCCGCTTCCTTTTAGCGAGAATCCTTATATCTTGAATCCGGAAGAGGGATTTATAGCAACTGCCAACAATCGACACTCTAAGATGAAAGATGAACCTTATACCGGTAGAGATTTTATTGATGGATACCGGCATGCCCGGATAATTAATTTGCTAAAAACCAAGCAGAAGTGGTCCGTATCTGATTTCATAACTATGCAGCAAGATCAGTATTCCACAGTATGGGAACAGATTCGTGGAAAGGTCCTTGCGATTTCACCGCAAAATCATGCAGTAGAAGAGGCACTTCAGATATTGGGTGATTGGGATGGTTTTATGCGCTCTGATTCAACTGCCACCTTGATCCATGAATTTTTCATTGCGGAATTGACCCCAAAGATCATCCGTGAAATAGCTCCTGGTAGTGTAACTATGATCTACGATACTTATAATCCAGCGATTGGGTCAGCCTGTTTTGCCATGAGCCGCATCAGCCAGATCGTTCAATTCATTAATGATCAACCAGGGGATATGTTTGAGGGAAACTGGCAGAAATTGCTCCATGATGCTCTTGAGGTTGCAATGCAAAAAATAATGGAGGACCTTGGTACAGATGTATCACATTGGCAGTGGGGAACGTATCGTCCACTTGTTTTGCGACATCCCCTAGTGCGCAATCTGGATGATTTCAGAGCAGAAGAATGCTGCAAACGGTGGAATCTTGGTCCAATTCCATGGGGCGGGAATGAACAAACCCTATCAGTAGCAGCGGGAAGCATATTGAATCCGAAGATTGCTCCTGATTTTATTCCGAATCTGCGCAGCGTGATTGAGGTTGGGAATTGGGATTGTAATAATTTCGCGCTGGCTGGTGGTCAATCGGAAAATCCATACTCACCACATTATCATGATCTGTTCGACGAATGGAAGAATGGGAAAGGAATCACTATTGCGTGGTCGAAATCCAAAGTTGCTGAGATGGTCAAAGAAAATCTTTTGATTCGATCCAATAATCATACATTAAAGGAAATGATTGATGACTAAATTGTCAGATCGAAAAGATCTACATATCGGTTCAAAATTTATTATAAAAGAAGAGTTAGTGAAGCATGGTATTGCTGCTTTACCTATCATCATAGTTTTATTAGCATCTTTAATTATTGGATTGAGGGTCCCAAATTTTCTGACCGCAAGAAATGTGATCAATATTTTAGAGCAGTCGAGTGCGATTGGGTTAATGGCTATCGGACTGTCTTTTGTTTTTATTGTTGGTGGAATGGATATATCGATTGCTGCGAATATGGGATTGAGTGGGATTGTCGGTGCGGTATTGATGCGGATAGGGCTACCCCCTGCACTTGCTTGTGTTGTTATGATATTGGCTGGTACATTGATTGGTATGATCAATGGCTTTGCAGTTGCGTATTTAGGAATGATCCCGTTTGTTGTTACACTTTCAATGATGTATGTGGCTGCTGGTGCGTCAGTTTATCTTACTGAGGCGACCAGCATTTCAGGTCTCCCTGAGATATTTGTCAATACCATCATGATGCGAATTTGGAAAATTCCCTTGCCTGTCATTGTGGTTGTTATTTTCTCAATTACGGCTACCAAATTCATGCGCTCAAGTTATTTGGGCAGATGGGTTTACGCAGTTGGGACAAACATCAAGGCTGCAGAAATTGCGGGTATACCCGTGCGAGGGGTTAAGTTCTGGGCGTATGCATTAGCAGGTTCATTTGCGGGATTAACAGCGATTCTTAATACGGCTCGTTTAGCATCCGCATCTGCCACAATGGGTACTTCAGTGATTGTATTGGATGTGGCAAGTTCTGCTGTTGTGGGTGGGGTGAGTATGTATGGGGGTGTGGGCACTCCACTGGGAGCAGTGATTGGGGCTTTGCTCATAACTCTCATTAGCAACAGCATGAATATGATTGGTGTATCTTATTACCTTACCTTAGTAGTCAAAGGGTTTGTGATTATTGCGTTTATCGGATTTGATTATTGGATTAGGAGAGGAAATGAATAATTCACACTTCAAACTCTCTATGCAGAATATAGTCAAAGAATTTCCAGGAGTGAAAGCTCTTGATAAAGTTAATTTTGAGATTGAACAGGGGAAGATTATGGCATTGATTGGTGCGAATGGTGCCGGAAAAAGTACGTTAATGAATATTTTGGGGGGAATCCATCAGCAAGATACCGGAGAGATTCTAATTAATGGAAAAATAATCACAATTAAAGATCCTCTCGATGCTTCAAAAAAGGGAATTGCTTTTGTTCATCAAGAATTGACTGCGCTTTCAAAACTGCGAATCATGGATAATATGTTGATTAATGATTATCCAACCAAACTGGGATTGATCGATGATTCAGAAGCCAAAGTAATATGTAAAAAAATCCTAAAAAGGATAGGTAGCGATCTGGCTCCAGAAGACTTAATGGAAGATATTGGACCTGGCGATCAGCAAATGATCGAGATTGCCAGAGCTTTAGTACATAAACCCAAACTTATTCTGTTCGATGAACCCACTTCCTCATTATCGAAAAAAGAAAAAGACAATCTATTTAAAGTCATAAAGAAACTGAGAGAAGATGGCGTTGCTGTTGTATACATTACTCATTTACTAGATGAAATATATGGATTATGTGATGAAGTTATGGTGATGCGAAATGGTAGGGTTGTCAGTTCGGGTTTAATTGATGAATTTCCGAAAGACAGAATTATCTGTGATTTATCTGGAGAAGATGGACGAAAAAAGAATGTGACTAAGAAGTCATTCATAGTAAAAGACGATGTAGTTCTCGTAGTAGAAGATTTAAATCGCAGTGGGATCTTGCATGATATCAATCTTAGCCTTAATAAAGGAGAGGTTCTGGGGATATGGGGATTAATGGGATCCGGTCGCACTGAATTGGTGCGTGCATTAGTGGGGTTGGACCCCATAGAATCTGGAACTATTTATTCTATTTGTGATGGTCATAAAAAACAGATTGCCCCCCATGATCTAAGGCAATTGGTCGGTTTGGTAACTGAGGACCGCCGCAATGAAGGGCTTTTTCAACCGATGACAGTTGCTATCAACTTATCTATTGCGAATCTAAAGGCTTTTCTTGGAAAATCAGGAGTTTTTATTGATAGAAAGAAAGAAAAAAATGAAGTCGAGAAAACCATAAAAAAATTAAACATTGTTGTTTCCAGCCAATCTCAACAAGTAAGAACGCTAAGTGGTGGAAATCAACAAAAAGTGATCTTGGGAAGGTGGTTACAGCGTAATCCAGAGTTATTTTTCCTTGACGAACCAATAAAAGGCATTGATGTCAATGCGAAGGCTGAGGTAAAGAACATTATTCACGAGTTAACGATCAGCGGAAAGTCTATTCTGATTATTTCTTCTGAAATTGAAGAGTTACTTGGTTTCTGTGATCGGTATTTAGTGATGAACAGGGGAAGTATAACCGCGGAATTTCCACATACAGCTACCAAGGAGCAATTAATGGAAGCATCGCTAAGTGCAAGAGAAAAGGGGATTATGCAATGAAGAATACAAACATATTAATTAACCGTTTACTTAAATATGGATTGTATTTTGCATTACTAATCATCATTGTATTTTTTGCTTATATTGCTCCGAGTTTTATCACAGCCAATAACTTCATTGATATGTTACATACCTTAGCCCCAAATCTAATAATGATCTCAGGATTGACTTTTGTTGTCCTAACCGGTGCGATCGATTTTTCAGTAGGCTCGATTGCATTTTTGGCTGCTTCCATTGGCACTTACTTGATGGTTGTTCAGAAAGTTCCGCTGATAATAACTTTGCCAGTGATTGTGTTAAGTGCAATGATCGCAGGATTCCTAAATGGGATCATTGTTGAAGTAATCAAAGTAAACCCATTGATCACAACTTTCGGCACAATGCTGGCATATCGTGGATTGGGCTACATGATTGGAGGTGCAAAATATACTCCTATTCCTGAATCTTTAGCGCAACTACATAATGTCAAAATTGGATTTTTATATATGGATACCGCAGTGGCAATTTTGATTGTTGTAATTCTTTATTTGATCCAATATAGAACGGTATTTGGAAGGCACTTGATGGCAGTGGGGAATGATCGTGAGAACGCAAAAAAATTGGGTGTAAAAACTTCATCTATAAGTATTAGAGCTTTTGTTATTTCGGGTTTTTTCGCTGGTTTTGGGAGCATTTTTTATATGATACAAGGTGGATATATGACACCTAGAATGGGGCAGGGACTGGAATTTACTGGGATTGCAATAGTAGTGATTGGTGGGATTAGTCTTTTTGGTGGAGAAGGATCAATCTTAGGTTTACTGACCGGGATCTTTACATTTTATATTGTGGAAAATGGGCTCCAGCATATAGGTGTGTCACCGTATATCTATCCCTTTCTACGTGGCGGTATCATATTCCTTGCAATGTATGCGGATTCATTGAAAACGAAATTTCATTCTTTACGGAAAATCCGGACATAGAAAAAAGGAGGTGTGTATCAATCGTTTATTTAATAGAGAAGTTGTAATTAAAAATAGAAAGATATAGAGAGGAAGAAATGCGTAAAAATAGAATCAAAATATTTACCGGTCTCCTGATTTTCGTTCTTGTCTTTGTTGCATGCACTACTGCAGCAGCTGAAACATCTGGAGCAGATGAAACGGTATCAGAAGAGCCAACCGCGAAAAGTGAAATAACGATAGGATTATCGTGGAATCGCAAAGACCTACAATTGATCGAAGCCTGGGAAGACTATATGGCTTTGCACGCTAAAGCTCTAGAAGACGAAAAAGGAGTAACGATCAATTGGGTTATCAATGTCGCTGATGGCGATGTGACTCGTCAGGCATCCAATATTGAAGACCTGATCAGTCAGGGTGTCGATGTGATAATTGCTCGGGCGGAAGATGGAGCAGCCATTTGTGCTTCTTATAATGCCGCAAAAGAAGCCGGAATTCCTTTTATCACTTTTGATCGAGAGGCACAAGGTTGCACAGTAGATGCACATGTTGGTGCTGATTCATTTAATCAGGCGGTTTCTGCCGGTGAAGCTTTCGCTGACCTGTTAGAAGCGAATGGTGTGAAAGGCAAATGCATTGAATTGCTTGGTGACTTGCGAGATCAGAATGCAGTCAATCGCTCTGAAGGTTGGGCTAAGGTTGAAGCAGAACGTGGCGCATGGGAGACTGTGCTTCAAGTTCCCACAGAATACAATCCCGATATTTTCATCTCGGGCACAAAAAATGGTTTTGCATCCAATCCTGATGTGAACTGTATGTTTATTGTTACTGATGCCGGTTGGGGACTGGTACAGAATGCACTCGATGAAATTGGCAAGCTGGCTAAAACCGGAGAAGAAGGACATATTTGGATTGCATCACAGGACGTTGACATTCCAGGATACCAGGGTTTGATGGAAGGTTACATGGATGTTAGCACTTCTTATGATGCATATTATCATGCCCTCGAAGTGGTAAAAGCAGCCTATACATTGGCGATGGGTGAATCATTGGAAAATAATATTATTTTGGTGCCTGGACGTGTAGTTACTAGCGAGAACGTCCGTGACACTACAGATTTATGGGCACGCGATTACGGGGATTATCAAGAATAGTTCGAAGGGATGCCGAGGGGTACAACCTATATGGGTTGTACCCCCCTATTTCATTTTACTCCATTATACATAGAATATTCTATCGCTGTACTGTTTGAGTAATGCGGTGTTATGCTCAGTACCCCCATCCACGTTCGCAGCAATGAATACCGGTGGTGTGATCCCTTTTTCCAGCAATTTTTCTATGGTTGCTGTTGTCAGGCAGTGCATAATGGCTATGCTGGTGATCCCTGAAGCGGGGGTGAATTTGGTTTTCAATCCTTCAATTGAAAGCATAGCATCCCCCTTATCGACTTTATTATCAATGACAACATCGGCAAATTCAAACATTTTCTTTCCCGAAGAATGGCGGGACCCCACGCCTTGCGTATATTTTTGGGAGGTGATGCCGACGACCTTGATGCCTCTCTCTTTGGCAATTTGAGCCATTTCAATGGGAACTGCATTGCGCCCGGAAACGGAGATGATGATGAGAACGTCTCCTGATTGGATGGGCTGATTATCAAGGATGATCTTGGCGTATCCGCTCATTTTTTCCATGGCTGATGTCATGGTATTGGGATGAACATCCAGGTGTGCGATGCCAGGTGCATAGATGGGATTCATCAACATCAACCCGCCGGCTCGATAAACCACATCCTGAATGGGCAGCGAGGAATGGGTACACCCAAACCCAAAAAGTCGGTTACCTTTTTCGATTGCATCTGCCATCAATGAGGCGGCTTTGTCGATGGCAGTTTCTTCTTCGTTATTGATCTTGTTCAGGAGTTCAATTACCCCTTCAATATATTTTCGAGTCAAAGTTGACATGTGTTACTCTCCGATTGGATTTTGTATTTGAAATTTGAATTCTCCACCTACCATGGTGGCAATGACATGATAGGTAGAGTCGAAAAAAGTCAGATCGGCATCATTCCCTACCCTGATAAATCCTTTCCTATCCGATATCCCCATAGCTGTAGCGGGAGTACTGGTTGCCATCTTGAGCACGGATTGAAAATCTAGTTTTGTAAATTCTATTGTATTGCGAATTGCCTGATCCAGTGTGAGCGTACTACCTGCTAAGCTTCCATTGGCAATCCTGGCTGCACCATCAGCAACCCTGACTGCCTGACCACCCAACTCATATTCTCCGTCTGGTAGACCTGTGGCACGCATGGCATCCGTAATGAGAATAACACAGTCGATTCCTTTAACTGCAATGGTCAATTCGACTATTGCTGGATGAAGGTGAATACCATCGGCAATGACCTGAGCGTAAATGCGTGGATCATATAAAATGCCTCCAACAGTACCTGGTTCTCTATGATGTAATCCTGACATTCCGTTGAAGAGGTGAGTGGCTTGTTTAACGCCGAGATTTGCGGCGTGGAGCACCTGATCGAGAGTGGCGTTACTGTGACCGATTGCCAATTCAACTTTGTTCTCAACGCAGAAATGGATCAAATCATCCGATCCATCCAATTCAGGTGCAAAGGTCAGTAACTTCACAATGCCTTTTTCGATCCATGTCATATATTCTTCTGGCTGTGGGCTTCTTAAAAATTTTGGATTTTGAGCCCCCTTATATTTCATATTGATATACGGTCCCTCAATATGTGCTCCTAGAAGATTTGCACCTGACAGCATATCTTCACAATGCAGGATATTATCTAAGGCTAGGTTGATATTTTCCTGGGGATTGGAGACAGTGGTGGCATGGAAGGATGTAACACCATGCTGTACGAGAAAAATACTCATCGTTTCAAGTGCTTCTGGAGTGGCATCCATCGTGTCGGATCCCATGCACCCATGGATGTGAATATCAATCAATCCCGGGGTGACTAATAAATCCCTGGCATTGATCACGCGCTCATTATGGGACATGCATCTTAAATCGTTGTTTGACGGATTGATACTAATAATCTTTCCATCTTTGATATCGATTTCTTGATTTGCCAGAAACTCACCGGGTGTGAGAATATCGGCATGAACTATTTTTATTTTCATCGTTTGCTTAATAAAAAGAGGGGAGGGTCACCCCTCCCCTTACATACATTTAGAAACCGAATATCTTTGCAATTCCCCATATGACAATGCCAGGTACGATTGCGTCGGGGACAGTAAAACCTAGACCAACTGCGCCGAGCCCGGAGAGATCTCCGAACACCTGGAATTTGTAGGCAAAACTGATAAGAAACCAGCCTACGAAACTCCACAGGAAACCACCCAGCCATGCACCTTTACGACCACCAGTTGCATTTCCAAAGATGGCGCCAGCACCACTCGCGAAGAAAGCAGCGATCATGCTAGGGAGTGGAACAGGCCAGCCGATCAGTGCCAGTATAACCATGCTGGCTACCTGCCCGATGGTACCGGAGATTAGCCCGAAGATCAGTGCGTTAGGAGCATAGGGATAGATGACCGGGCAATCTAGAGCGGGTTTCGCACCGGGAATGAGCTTCTCGGCAATACCCTTAAAGGCAGGTGTGATCTCGGCAATCAACATACGTACCCCTTGCAACAGCACCAGCACACCGGCAGTAAAGTTTAGAGCGGTCAAAAGAGTAAAGACAATCCAATTTTGTCCCCCACTGATGTTCTCGGCGAAACCGGTTGTCCCAATTTGCCCGAGAGCCAAACCCGCACCAATGAAAGCAACCAGTAGCATGATGAGTGAAATTGAGACCGACATGTCGCGTAAGAAGTTGAAGGATTCTTTGATCTTGACGTTTTCAGAAGAATCTTCAGGTTTCCCGACCAGCTTACCAGCCCATGCCCCCAGCATATTTAGCAGTGTTTGACCATGACCAAATGCGATCTCATCACTGCCGGTGATCTTGCGCATGATGGGCTGTGCTAGGGCAGGTGCGAAGGTCATATAGAATCCATCCAAGACCGATGCTAGTGCTACAACGACTGGGGTAGAGAAACCAAACGAGTGGAATAGGATGGCGAATGCACCCGCGTGAACCCAGATCATGTGGCCGGTCAGGTAAATATAACGATATTTCGTAACTCGTGATACCAGGACATGGACTATGTATCCAAAGAGCATTGTCCAGGCAATTTCAGCACCAACATTCATCAAGTTGGTATTTTGGACTGCTCCCACCACAGCTTCATCATAGGTTACAAAGGTTTCAAAACCTCCTGATGGGATCCCGTATTCAAAAAATTGTTGAATCGGGGTCAGTGCATTGATAAGGGCGGTGATACCGATCCCAAGGATCAACTGCCCTAAAATAGTCTTCAACGTGCCTTTAAAGACATCCCCGGCAGTCTTTTTCTGCAACAGCAAACCGACCATAGCAATAAAGCCAAGAACGATCGCGGGGAGTGTGATCAAAGACAGAATTGTATCAAATATAGCCATTTCATCCTCCTAAAGATTTGTTTTGGTAAAAAAACGACCAATGAAAATGAATAATTCGATCAGTAGAAAACCTCCTTTCTTATGAGAGCTCTCTTATTGCTTGCAAGACTTTTTCTTTAATTTCCGCTTTATCAACCAAATTTTTTATTAAAATTATCTTGGCGGGATAATCCTTTAAATGGGATTCCATATCCACCGGCGCGACAACGATATCTGCTTTATTGCCTTTGAACGATCCAAGATCCCACGGACTAGTTTCAGCCTTGATCCCTTCAGCCTTGAGGATATCGTCAATAAATAGCTTGAGCATCATACTTGTTCCAAACCCCATTCCGCAAAGTGTTGCTATAACCATTTTTCCTCTACTTTCTGTTATCAATATAGGAAAATATTGAATTTTTTAACGAGAGTGAATTTGTGTTCTCGCGCAGTACCCTTAAAAAATTTGATTCTGATAAATAACCTGCTAATTCTGCCAGTGCATCGATATGACTTTTTTTGTCATTCGCTGCCAGAGCGAATGCTAAATCAACCGGATCATTGGTTGAATGTCCAAAGCAAATAGGGTGTTTCAAAGTCACTAGCGCAAGACTGGATCTGATTACTCCATTTTCAGGACGTGCATGTAATAAAGCGATTCCTGGTGCAATGACGCAGTATGGTCCTAGGTCTTCCATTACTTTTCTCATGGCTTCTATGTACTGTGGTAGTACGGTCCCAGCCGAAACAAGCAGCCCCCCCGCTTTTTCAATAACTTGATCTCTTGATAAGAGATCAAGTTTTGCCACAATTGCATCCGAAACCAACAGATCTTTTAAATTCATTCAATTTGCTCTTTACAACTCAACAACTGCGGTCAGATTTTCAGGTTTATCGGGATTCAAGCCCTTTGAAATACTGCGTTCGTAGGCAATGAGTTGGATCAGTGGTAGATATAGTGGGTATGATAATATTTGAGGAATATCCTTTTCCCAGGAGAATGAAAAATCCAACTCCTTGGCACCGTGGTTTAGATTGCCAACTCCTAGAGTTCTTCCCCCCAATTTTTTCATGTCGTGAAAAACCGGCATTTCAAAATTGAGCGAATGTGGGTCTGTGAATCCTACAATAAGGGAATTTTCATTTACCATCGACATCGGACCATGGCGAAATTCGAGAAAATGGAATGCCTCGGAATAACTTAATGACATTTCTTTCATCTTTAACATTACTTCCTGTGCTAAACCATACTGTGGGCCGTTTCCAAGAAAGAAAAATCGCTCCAACACTGGATTGTTTCCAATCTCAAATGCATTTTCCTGATAATGGTCGAGCAATGTCTGCGCGCTATGACCGACGAGCTTGATCTGCTCGTCAGAAATATTTCTTGTCCCCATTAGAATAATTGGCCACATCATATTGGTGAATGAGCGAGTTTGTGCAATGCTGTGTTCCATCCCGCTTGAAGTAACAATGGCGGCAGGTGCCATTCTGGCGAGCGGGCTGTCAGCATAACAGGTAATGGCTAACGCATCTCCCTTCTTCGAACGAATGAAAAGATCCAGGGCATGTAAGGTTTCTGTCGTCTTGCCAGAACGGGACACGGAAATTAATAACGTTCGCTGATAAGGGTTTGTCCAGCTTTCCCCCGAATACCATAGTTCAGATCCTGGCAATGATCTACATGGTATTCCCAGAGTATTTTGCAGGAAACGTGCAGCCCATATCGACAAATAGTATGTGGAACCACAACCGGTAATGATCACCTGGTCATAATCTTGGAGAACTGGTAATTTATTTCCCCAATCTTTTTTTAAGAATGAAAGAGTTTCAACCCATGAATAAGGTTGCGATAAGATTTCTTCTCTGGTGTATTTGCCTTGCGTTTCTTGCATAAATCATTTCTCCTTGTTGTTATACTTGAATAACCTCTATATCCTGTGATCGAATTGCTTGGACTAATTCAGGATGTGCATTGTCAGTTGTAACGATGATTTTTGCTGCGGTGATGGGTGCAGTGCGGCTGGTGGATACATGGCCAATCTTGGTGTGGTCGGCGACAATGATGACATTGTCGCTGATACCTAAGATCTTTCGATCCGTCATGAGTTCTTGAGGATCCTCACTAGTAAGTCCAAAATGAGGGTGCACCCCCCGCATTCCAACGATCACTTTATCTACCCGCAGATCCTCAATGACTCTTTCTGCAAAATGTCCGATCATGGATTGTTCTTCTCTGCGCAGGAACCCCCCAATGCCGATGATAGGCATTTTCCCATAGATGCTCAATTCATTGATGATGGTAATGGCATTGGTTAATACAGTGATATCATCCCGCTCATGCAATTCTTTTGCAACATATAACGTAGTAGTGCCTGAACCAAGGAAGATCACTTCTTTTTCCTCGATCATTGGCGCTACTGCTTTCGCAATGCGGACCTTTTCCTCTTTCAATAATTCCATCCTCTTTATAGTGGGAAGTTCGGAATAGGTTGCTGATCGTATGGGCAAAAGAGCTCCACCGTGAGTCCTCTTTAAAAGATTGTTTTTCTCGATCTCATACAGATCTCTGCGAATGGTCATTTTAGAGACGTCAAATAACGTGGCTAATTCGTTCACATTGACACTGCCTTTTTGATCTAGCTCTTTTATAATCATCTGCTGTCTTTCTTCTTTCAACATAGCATCCCTTTCATCTTATGTTGTTATTTGTTATTACGTCAATTAATAGCACATAAAAGCACAATAATAATGATCGAATATGTTCGATAAGAGGGAATTAATTTGAAAATCGTGGAAAATACATATGTCATACAAAAACGAACAGAACATTGATAATGAAAAGCAATATATTTTGTGTTACATGAGGAAAATAAAAGAACAATGAAAACTCTTTCTATTGGAAAGATAAGGGGATTACAGCAATGTTCTACAGCTGACGGAAAATTTGCAATCCTGGCACTGGACCATCGCAATAACATGCGCAGGCTGCTCCATCCAGAAAGCGAAGATTTAACCACTGCGATTGAGATTATTGAATTCAAATATCAAGTTGTATCAGCATTGAGAAATATACCCAGCGCATATCTTCTGGATCCACTTTTTGGCGCAGCCCAATGTATTTCTTCTGGTATTCTTCCAGGCGGCGGCGGATTATTAGTGGCACTTGAAGCGACAGGCTATACTGGTGATCAAGTAGCCCGACAGAGTAAAATTCTATCAAATTGGAGTGTAAATAAAATCAAAAGGATGGGTGCAAATGGTGTGAAATTGTTGGTTTATTACCATCCTGAAGCAAAAACACATCATGATATCGAATCTCTTGTTGGGAAAGTTGCCGAAGATTGCATAGAAGCGGATATCCCGTTTTTCCTCGAAATCTTAACATATTCCCTTGATCCAAACAGCAGCACATTGATGAATGATGAACGTTATGAAGTCATCATCGAATCTGCAAAGCGCTTGACTGCTCTTGGTCCCGATGTATTAAAAGCGGAATTTCCTATGGATGTTCAACAGGAAGATGATCAAGAAAAATGGCAAAAGGCATGTGAGGGATTAACACAAGCGAGTCAGGTTCCTTGGATTTTACTTTCAGCTTCAGTGGATTTTGAAATGTTCCTACGGCAAGTGGAAATTGCTTGCCGGGCGAATGCCTCGGGTGTGGCGGTTGGTAGAGCTGTTTGGAAAGAGGCAACTGACCTACGAGATGTCGAACGCTTGCACTTTCTCCAAAGCACTGCCAGAGCAAGAATGCAAAGGATTAATCAAATAGTTGTGGACCAAGCAAAGCCGTGGGCATCCTATTTTGATCCAGTCTGTGCGAATGATTGCTGGTATAAGAATTATCCTGGATCGTAATACTAATGGAATATAACACTTTCGCATGTGGCAGCATCATACAGAATAAAATTGAAGAGCATAAATCTGGAAAAAAAGCTGGTGTCTATTCTATTTGTTCAACCAACCGGTCAGTTTTGCTAGCTGCAATGCAAATGCTTCGAAATTTACCGGAACCATTGTTGATCGAATCTACTTGCAATCAAGTTAATCAATATGGTGGGTATACAGGAATGACGCCATGTGATTTTTCCTTATATGTTAAAAGTCTGGCAGATGAGTCAGATTTTCCTGTAGAACGAATCATTCTGGGAGGCGATCACCTGGGACCAAACCCTTGGAAAAATGAAACTCATGCAGAGGCAATGAAAAAAGCTGAACAGTTGATCTTTGATTGTGTGACAGCGGGTTATCAGAAAATCCATCTTGATACTTCTATGTCTTGTAGAGATGATTCTGAATTGACTAAAGAGGAAATCGCAGAAAGAGCCACACGGTTATGCTTTCAATCAGAAATGAAAACCTCGAACCGATTACCAGTATATGTGATAGGAACAGAAGTACCGATTCCGGGCGGATTGACAGCCGGCCATGACGAAAAAGCACATATTTCGAATGTCCAGGATGTAGAAGAAACCATCAGTATCTTTCGGAAGACCTTTATGAAATACGGATTACAGAGGGCATGGGATAGAACAATTGCAATTGTGGTCTCTCCTGGAGTGGAGTTTGGGGACAGAGAAATTTTCCAGTATAGTCGATTCCAAAACAGAGCACTTCGAGATTTCATCGAAACAATACCTACCCTCGTTTATGAAGCGCATTCTACTGATTACCAACCCCCATCATTATTGCGTCAAATGGTGGAGGATCATTTTGCCATTTTGAAGGTCGGTCCTGCTTTGACATTTGCTTACCGCGAGGCGTTGTTTAATCTGGCTGCGATTGAGAAAGAAATACCAAATATTGATCAGAATTTACGGTCTAATTTAATAGAAGTTTTACTGCATACCATGCATGCTCAACCGACCCATTGGAACGAGCATTACCAGGGCACACCTCAGGAAATTGATTTTTCATTAAAGTACAGCTTTAATGATCGGGCTCGATATTATTGGGGACAATCATCTATAAAAAGTGCTGTTGAAAAATTAATTGGAAACCTGCAAAATACCCCCATCCCATTAGCATTGATAAGTCAATATTTCTCTGTCTTCTTTAGAAAAGTACAGGAGGGGAGTATCCAACCCGTTTCGAAAGATTTAATTCAAGCCAGCATTATGCGAGTGCTAGAAAATTATCAGTTTGCCTGTCATATTTAAAGTTCTCTACAAAATTTCTTCATCATCCAGAATGATATCCAAACTGTGTAGCAGGGATATCGCTTCGGGAAGGGTGAATCTGGTTTTGTGCAAGGTATTGACTACCGCATTGATATCGTAGTTCCTGGCATCCCGAAAGTCGGTTTCTGTGAGATCGGTGTGAAAAAAGTGCGCTTTTATGAGATCAGTGCGTCGTAGGTCAGCCCGGCTCAGATCTGCTTCACCAAATTTGACCTCCTGCAACATACAATCCATGAATTTGGTGTTTTCGAGCAGGCAGCCGAAGAAATTGCAATAATTAAGATTGCATGCGATGAAATGCAGAGGAGGTTTTAATGCTTTCTTCTGCCATGTCAAACGTGTCCAATCGATCCCAACCAGACGTGATTTACGAAATATAGTGTTTTGGGATTGACAATGCTCCAATTTTGCCAGGCTGAGATCACATTGTTCAAATGAACAGTCCCTAAAATAGCAGGATTGCAGATCGGTCTCTACCATCTGACAGGAATGAAAGGAGCATTGCGTGAAATTGCGGTCTTTAATCGCAATTCCGCTGAAATCTTTCCCGTTAAAATCAAACTCGAACAATTCTCGACCAGCAGGAAATTCATCACCCATCCTTCCATTGTATATGAATTTGCCCGCTAAACCAGTTTTTCCTGATATTTCTTTCTGAATTTAGCGAGTTTGGGCGAGATTACGAACTGGCAGTAGGGCTGCAGCTTATTACGAAAATAGTAATCTTTGTGATATTCCTCTGCCGGGTAGAATTGCTCCAGTGGTATGATCTCTGTTATGATGGGGGTAGAAAATTTTCTTTCTTTTTCCAGATCGGCAAGCATGCCCTGTGCTTGCTTTTTTTGTTTTTCATTTAAGTAAAGAATGATAGAGCGATACTGACTGCCGATATCGTTACCCTGACGGTTAGGCGTGGTAGGATCATGGGTTTGCCAGAATATTTCCAGTAAGTCTTGATAAGTGATCACACTCGTGTCAAATTCGATCTTCACTACTTCGGCGTGTCCGGTGGTATCACTGCATACCTGCTGGTAAGTGGGGTCGGGAGTGTGCCCGCCCGCATACCCAGGCGTGACTGATTTGACTCCCTCTAACTGGCTGAAAATAGCCTCTGCACACCAAAAGCAGCCACTACCGAAAACTGCCGTTTGCATCGAATCGTTATTTTTCATCGGGTATGAACCTCATTGAGATTGAATTCACACAGTAACGTGTGTTTTTTGGCGTAAAACCTTCTCCTTTGAAAACATGTCCTAAATGGGCACCGCAGGCAGTACATTGAATCTCGGTGCGGTAGCCATCTGCATCGGGAAGTTCTTTCATGGCACCCGGGACGGCATCATCAAAGCTAGGCCAGCCGCAGCCGGCATCAAACTTGTTGTTGGAGCGGTAAAGCAGGGCGCCGCACTGGCGGCAGGTATAGGTTCCTTTTTCAAAAAAGTCATCGTATTTTCCACTGAAAGGGCGCTCGGTGCCTTTGTGCAAGATAACATATTTTTCTTCAGGTGTAAGAGGTTCCATTTTCGTCATAATAACCTCACTTTTCTATTGACTTACAGTGTATATAGGAATAGCGGATGATGTTGTTAGCAAAGTGTTAATCCCATAGTCAATTACTTTGTTGTACAATCCCCCTTCTCAAAGTTTGTGCTATCTGATAAGATAAGCACCGTTCTTCATCAGAAAACCTCGGCGCAATAAAGCCGGGTTTTTTAATGGAAAAGAAGGATTCAAATGCTTAAAGAAAGAACAGATCTAAGAAATATTGCCATCATCGCGCATGTCGATCATGGAAAGACCACCCTGGTAGATGGATTATTGCGTCAAGCGCACACTTTTCGCGAGAATCAGCAGGTCGCTGAGCGTGTGATGGATTCCAATGACCTTGAGCGTGAACGCGGCATTACCATTCTGGCGAAGAATACTGCCGTCTCCATTTTTGACCCCGAAACCAAGCAGCAGGTTAAGATCAATATTGTGGATACTCCAGGGCATGCCGATTTCGGTGGTGAGGTTGAACGGGTCATGAATATGGTAGATGGGGTGTTGTTGCTGGTAGATGCGGCAGAGGGTCCCATGCCACAAACCCGTTTTGTCTTGAAAAAAGCTCTTGAAATGGGGCATAAGGCTATTGTGGTCATCAATAAAGTGGATCGCAAGGATGCTGAGCCGGAACGTGCTCTCAACCAAACCTTTGATCTTTTTATTGATCTGGGTGCCAGTGATGAGCAGGCTGATTTTCCTGTTATTTATGCCAGTGCAACAGTTGCCCGAGCTGGACTCACGCCCAAATTAAGCCCTGATTTACAACCTTTGTTTTCAACTATTCTGCGCTATATTCCTGCACCCATGGTGGATATGGATGCGCCATATCGCATGCTGGTCACCAATCTGGGTTACGATGATTACCGCGGTGTGACTGCCATGGGACGCATTTATGCAGGAAAAATTCATGTTGGGCAAGATCTAACCCGTATATCGCTGAATGGGGAAATGATCAAGGAATGCGCTCAGTATTTATATATTCACAAAGGATTGGAACGCATCGAGATGGAAGAAGCCAGTGCCGGGGAGATCATCACGCTGGCTGGGCTGGAAGGTATTGCCATTGGCGAAACGCTCACCGATCCCGAATACCCCGATCCGTTGCCTCCCATTCGGGTGGAAGAACCGACCGTGCGCATGACCTTTGGTGTGAATACCTCTCCCTTTGCTGGTAAAGAAGGAAAATGGGGCACCTCCCGCAAGATCCGCGAGCGCTTATTTACCGAGTTGCGCACCAATGTGGCTCTGCGTGTTGAAGAAACAGAGAGCACTGATTCGTTCTTGGTATCAGGACGTGGTGAACTGCACCTGGCGATCCTGATCGAAACCATGCGCCGTGAAGGATATGAATTTCAAGTATCACGTCCTGAAGTAATTTTCCATAAAGCGAAAGATGGTTCCTTGTTGGAACCGTATGAAGAGGTTTACATCGAAACCAGCGCTGACACGGTAGGCGCAGTAGTGGAAATGCTTGGTAAGCGCCATGGCAACATGAAGGATATGCGCGAAAATACTGATGGCACCGTTCGTATCGTCTATGTTGTGCCAACCCGTGGATTATTGGGATTTCGCTACCAATTCCTGACTGCTACACGGGGGCTGGGTGTGATGAACACCCTTTTCCATGGCTATGACGTTATCACCGGCAACCTCATCACGCGCTATACCGGTTCTCTGGTGGCATGGGAAAGCGGTGTTACCAGCACCTATGGATTGAAGAATGCCGAGGAACGCGGTACCCTTTTTTTAGGTGCCGGAGTGGATGTTTATGAGGGCATGGTGATCGGTGAATATGCCCGTCCGGGTGACCTGACCATTAACGTATGCAAACAGAAACACCTCACCAATATGCGTTCTTCCAATAAAGATATTGAGATTAGATTGACCCCGCCGCGCGAGATGAGTCTGGATGAAGCCATCGAATACCTGGCGGATGATGAACTGCTGGAAGTGACACCGCAGGCATATCGCATCCGCAAGCGTATTTTGGATAGTGAGGAACGCGGTAAATTGGTTAAGAATTCCAAGAAGGCGTTAGACGAAGAATAAGGTAAGATAGCGATAAAAAAGAGCGATGAAAATACTCATCGCTCTTTTTGCTTTGGTTATCATTTGGTTTATATGGGTGCCAGAGTTCCGGCAAAGATCTGCCAGGCCAAGGCAGTTTTCGCCACCAAGCTCAAGATGATGTAAACCCGCTCCCCGTACAGGTAGTCTTTCCAGTGTCCCACTTTCTTATATTGCAGCACCATGTTGATGGCAAAGCTGTTGAAGAAGACGAAGATGGTGGGGATGATGGCATAGACGAACGCCGGTGGTTTGGTATCCGAGGAGGAAAGGGCACTCAGGAAATAGATCACGATCACGATCCAGGGGATGATACCAGCGATGCTCCCGTAAACAAAAGCATGCCAGTCGGTCTTTTCGGTGGTCTGATTGTGACGTTCCATCATGATTCCGGAAAAATTCATCATGGCGTTGATGCCGAACATCAAGATCATACTTCCCATATCCCAGATGCCCACCAGCATCCCGATCAACACGATCATCAAGGATGAACTGAGTGCATACTCGTAAAACCTGACTGGGTTCATGCCCTTTTTCAGGTTTTTCACGTAAGCGGGATATCCAAAAGTTGCCAAGTAGAAATGTGCCACTGCTGAGATCAGCAAGAAAATTGCCACTGCCGGACCAAAAGGCAGTTCATAGAGCAGGCTTGGATCAGGGGTGAGGGTTAAGGTGGTGGTATCAAATTTCAGAAAATTAGTAAAAATAGGATAAGTTGTATCATTGCTTACCACCCACATAAAGATACCTTGGGTGAGATGCAGAAAACCCATAATGATGTTAAATCGGCGCAACTTTTGGAATGTCCTTTCGTCAGTTTTTTCCGTGTTCATTTTTCTCCTATTCTTTTCTTCAAATCTATAATATTCCTCTGGAAAATACAAGTATGCATCGTCTTTAGATTGAAAAATACCTCGAAAGTTAAAGAGCATCATACTTGGATTTCTTATTATCAGAAAATGGTGATATGACATAGGTAATGCCCCTCAATTACGAAAGTGAGAGTACTTTTATGATTGTGAGTAATCTTGATTTTAAGTGGTTGGTCGTACAATTATCATGCTTGATCAGCATAAATTAACTGGTGAGATAAAAAAATGAAAATAGTCACAGATTCCGGAACCGATTCGCGTTGTATTAATACGAACAATTATGAAATTCACGAAGTATCCCTTAAAGTGAATATTGGGGAGAAAGTCTATCTTGATGGTCAGGGGCAAGATCTAGATCAATTCTATCAATCGATGGAAACGAGCGAAATTTTACCAAAGACTTCGCAACCCTCTGCAGGAGAATTTGCAGATCTCTATCGTAAATTGTCCAAAGAAGATAAAGAAATCCTATCCATCCATATTTCTTCTGGATTGAGTGGCACGGTGAATTCAGCCAAAGCAGCTGTTGCCATGGTGCCAGAAGCCAATGTGACCATAGTCGATACCAAAACCCTTTCTGTGGGGGCTGGCTGGCAGGTGATCGAAGCTGCCAAAGCAGCGGCAGCAGGTTGGAGCAAAGAACAGATCGTGCCTTACCTGAAACGCATTGCGGATGCCACCCGCACTATTTATACATTGAAGGAACTGAAATATCTTATCAATGGCGGGCGTATCAGCCATATGAAAGGACTGATTGCTTCCATCCTGAATATTAAACCCCTCATTGGTGTGGATAATGAAAAAGGCAATTATACTCAATTGGGACAATCACGTTCCTTCAAACTGGCTTTGCAGGGATTGGTCAACCTGGTTGGCAAAACCATCTCGCCAAGTGAAAAAATGGTTGCCCAAATTGTCCATGCAGATAATACTGAAGGTGCAGAATCGTTGAAAGAACAGTTGGATTCCGTGTTCAAAACCGTATGGTATCCGATCAGCCAGCTTTCGCTGGTGTTGGGCGCTCACACCGGTTCCAGCCTGGTAGGGGTTTGCTATGCACCCGCCGCGGTCTTTGAAGGA
Organism: Chloroflexota bacterium; assembly: GCA_012798455.1. Lineage (GTDB taxonomy): Bacteria > Chloroflexota > Anaerolineae > Anaerolineales > Anaerolineaceae > UBA4781. The sequence goes on from JAAZNC010000034.1 coordinate 63,085, forward strand.
TTATAAGACAAGATAATCTAAAAAAAATTGATAAAATGGTATATGTCGCGCTACGGCATATACCTATTTTGATTTAAGAGAGCAGGAGTGAAATGAAAAAGAATCAACGGATAGCTCTTGTTTTGCGCTATTTGCTCATTCTGAATGCGTTGATCTGGGTCTTACTGGCAATCTTCACCGTGGTTCAACGCTATAAGAATGGATCGATTTCGCCTTTTACTATTTTGCTTATTGGCATGATGATCGGGAATGGCTTGGTGTTTGGGTGGTGCTCCTGGCGTTTGTCAATGAGAAGTTACCAGATTATCTATATTGCCTGGCTTGTTTTGAACATCATTCTCACATTTACCGACCAATTTGGTGCATTGGATCTGATAACGTTAATTCTGGATACTCTTATTCTCAGCTTGCTGTTATTTTGGATGAGATATGGGCATATTCAAATAGAAGAATCCTGAATCAGAATCTCTGGATGTGCTGAATTACCATATGCCAGTGCCGGGCATTTTGATGTGATTTCTTTGTAATTCTTACTATCTTCCCTATCCTGTTGGTGAAGTGGTGTAGATTACTGAAAGTCGACCCCAAACAGTTCAAATTTCTTCTAAGTGATGAATTTATCCTTGTGATCATCAACAAAATTAATATTAATTTCATGAGATTGTTGCAAGAACAAAAACGGGTTGCTTGGTCAAAGCAACCCGTTTTTATCATCTCGATTTACTGAACTAAGCATTGATCAAGGATTTTGCCAGATCAACTGCAATTGATGAATTCTGAGCATATCCATCTGCCCCAATTTTTTGAGCATAGTGTTCATTCAGTGGAGCACCGCCAACCATGATCTTTACCTGATCGCGCAACCCTGCCTGCTTAATAGCCTCTATGATCTCAGACATCTGAGGCATGGTGGTGGTGAGAAGAGAAGACATCCCAACCAGATCGGGTTTATTTTCAATGATTGCTTTCAAAAATATATCTCTGCCCACATCTACACCCAAGTCGATAACTTCAAAACCAGCTCCTTGTAACATAATAGCGACTAGATTTTTCCCGATATCATGCAGGTCACCTTGAACCGTTCCCAGAATGATTTTGCCCGGTGATTTTATTTTTTGAGTTACCAATAACGGTTTGAGAATTTCCATGCCAGCTTGCATGGCTCGCGATGCGATCAGTACTTCTGGAATGAACAAATCTCCTGTTTTAAAATCTTGTCCAACTCTATCCATTCCGGCCATCAATCCCTTTTCAAGAATTTCGAGGGCTGGCGTTTCGTTCTGGATGGCAGAATTTGTTTGTGCGACAACTGTAGCTAGATCGCCATCATAGATAGCATCGGCGATGTTCGATAATGAACTCATTTTCTTCTCCTGTTTTTATTCGATATTATTTTGACGTTGTTTTAACTTCATCAAGCAATACGTTAATTTGTGTGGCGATCTTTTCATCAACAACTCGTACAGCACCATTTTTCAAGATCGTTTGCACTTGCTCATGAGCCGCATCGGTAATTGAAGTGAATCCTTGTTCTTTATATTGCTGATTCCCAGATCGGTAACAAATTTTAGGGGTGAACAGCTCTTGCCTTGCAAAAATACGCGTGTGATCTTCCAACAAATAATTACCTCCTGGTCCGACCTTCTCGATCAGATCGAGTGCATTGGTTTCATTGGATATATTGATTCCGCGTGTGATCCTGAAAATATTGCCAAGGATCGCATTGTCGATTACCAGTTGTTCATAGCTGGAGGTCAAGGCATCTTCCATCAATCCCGCGGCAGCAATTAAATTAGCACCTGCCAATACTGGCAGAAGTGCATTCAAGGCTTTTTCGGACCCGTTTTGGGGATCAAATGCAAAGGTACTGGTTCCCAAACCATAAACATCCGAGCAAATTCCATATTTATGTGCCAGTTGAACAATCGCAGTGGACATCAGTCCCAGCTCCACAGAACCAAAAGTGGCTGTACCCGTTCTCATATCCATCGGAATAGGGCGGGTCGTGTATTTCACTTCATTTCCCGGGTTAATGATTTGCACCAAGATCAAACCGGTTAGAAATTCGGCATTTTGTTGAATGAGAGTACCAGCCAAACTAACCGGGCTGGTGCCGCCGCTGACTGGACAGGGTGCAATGGCGACAGGCAGTCCAATTTCTGCATATTTCATCAGGATCGCCGTTGTGGATTCCGAATAATTTAATGGGCTGGCAGGACATACACTTCCCCAGATAAATGGTTTTTCAAGAAATGCTTCATAACTGCCACTAACCAGGCTGCCGAGCTGCAAAATATAATCCAGATTACGAAGACTGTATGCCGAAACCCCATAAGGCTTATTGGTGTATTGGAGCATACAGGCAGCTGTATAAATATCTCTAAGTTCAGCAGGGAATTCCTGCGGGTATACCACAGGTCTGCAAACATGGATATTTTCAAGCGCATCTATCAGAGTTGTCGCCTTAATGAGATCTTGTTCGGTTGCGTCTCGGGAGATGCCCATATCGAAATCATGGATTCGTACACAACCCCCTACATTATGCCCATAGGTTTTTCCATTGTTAAGGTCATAACATGTACTGCCGGTTCGGTTCCAGACATTAAAATGATGTGAGACCTTTGCCAATGCACCTTCAATCAGATCTGCCGGAATCCAAACCATATGTGTTTCGGCGTCAACTTTTGCGCCGGCATCCTTGAACAACTCGCGTGCTTTCATATTATTGATTTTCACGCCGACTTCACCTAGAATTTGACGAGATTCTAGATCTATCCTATCCAAATCTTGTTGTGATAATAGTTCAAATTTCATTTTTTCCTCTATTTATTTCAGTGATGAAAGATTTTCCATTTTGTGTTTTAGGAAGATCGAAATACTCAACCAGTGATGCTCCCACATCGGATAAACTATCTCGCCCTCCCAGTGGTATGGCTGGAAGAGTGGGGGAGTATACAAGCAGTGGTGTGATCTCCCGGGTATGCAACCCTGTTTTTAACCCAGGATCGTTACCGTGATCTGCAGTGATGATAAGCAGGTCTTCCGAGTCCATTTGAGATAAAAAACCAAACAAGAATTTATCAATGGTTTCAAGAATAGTAGCGAATCTATCTATTTCGCCTCCATGGGCAGCCAGATCGGTTTCCTGAACTGTGGCGGCAATAAATCCACTTTTCATGGTTTTGAATTGTGTTTGGATACAATCAAGCAATTTGTGTGTTTCAACAATTGGGTTCCTTATGGCTTGATCGCATTCGATTAAGTCTGCCATCTTGCCATCCAGAAATACCTCTTCATCAGCCCGGGCGAAAATGGAGGCAGCCTGCAAATCTGGGTTCACTCCAAACCCCATGTGTTTTACCAGTAGATTTTCGTTATAGACGCCAAGCGCCGGGCTATTCACACCTATTTGTCCGTTTTTTCGTTCTTCGACATGGGCTAGAATTTTTGAGAGTGTCAGTCCGGGACCACCAAATACTATTACGCGGGCAACTTGAACATTACTGCGGATTATTTTTCCAATATTAATTGCTTCCTCAAAATCAATCAGATCTGTACAGACGGTTAGATTAATGTTTTGCCCGGCATCCGCCTCAAGATTATCAGCAATAATGATCGCGTCATTGATACATAGGAGCGGTTTTCCGGAAAACGGTCTCGAAATGGTAAACCCCTGTCTTTTTAATATGCTTTCAAATTCATCTGCTTTCTCACTGATTAAAGTCTTTTGGGGATCCAGTGGAATGGCGCCCATTATTTCTTGGTGTCCAAGATAGCTGTCTGCGCCTTGATAAGCCAGATTGCACCACCCCCAGCTAGCAATCAGATCGATAGATTTTTCCGGTAAATGATTCAGACTGTTTAATAAACCTAATCGGGTTAGTGTTGGAATTGCGAGGTCAGGATGATATCGTAAGATACACCCGAGAGTATTGGCGGGAATATCCTGGCTCCTTGTTTGAAGTACATCGGGCATCGCGCCAATGCCCAATCCGTCTAATACAAGTAATAATGCACGTTTCATAGCATCACGTTCATTGATCGATTCTTTGCCCAAATGGGTTATAGATTCCGACTAATTCAGGGTTGTTCTTTTGAATACCCTTGACGACTGCCACGGATGAGCGCGTTACAAAGAGCTGGGCTCTGGATGACCAGAGGACAGAATCACCAATCTCGACTTTATCTTTCGATTTCATCTTTAAACTGACATAATAATCAATTGCAGTTTTATCAGGAGAAATGACCTTTACCTCGTGTAAAGAGGTTAGTGTGTTTCCGACAAGAGCTTTAGTAACCGTAGATCGTCGGTATAATCCTCCACCGTAACAATAATACATATCTTTATAAGCGTGAGAGATCTCGGTCACATGGATCAATGCCGGTTTTTCCGGTTGACTGCTGACGGCATGAAGGGGAGTGGTGCCGGTTAATGCATTGCCGGGTTCAACGTGCGTTGCGCCATTTTCTCGAAGTAGAGGATAGGTATTGCAACATGAATTACCCGGAGCATTGATCTGCAGATGTTCCTGCGTGTAATGCTTGACTATAATTTCTGCGGCTTTCTTCAAAGTGTGCAGATTCTTTGTGGGAACATAACTATTCTTGTCTGGTTTGAAAATGGTGCAGGGAAAAGCGGTGACCCCTGCGATATTGATATTGGGCAGTGAATGGATTTTTTCCAAATTTTTCTCTAGGCGAGTTAGTTGAAAACCGCCGGTCTGACCCGAATAGATGAAGTCATCCTCATCAACCACACGCAATAAGATATTCACCCATAAGTGATTTTTTTTTGCTATTTCTGATAATTGATGAGCCTTTTCAAATGAAAAAACAGTGACCACTTCAGGATTCGATTGCAGAATTTTTTCAAAAAAACAGTTTGGAATTTGTACAAGATGACCAACGTGACCAAGTGGGATCTTATTTCTTAATAAGCTAAGGGCTTCATTCCAATCTACCGAGACTGCTTTTGAAATGCCATTTTTACTGACTTCTCTGGCAAATATGGGATTGAATCCCACCTGTTTGGTAATGAAATATTGCGATAAATTATTTTTTTGAGCTGATCCCACTAAAATGTGAGTATTCTTAACCACCATATCCAGATCGATAATAAAGCAGCTGGGGGGAATTTCCCCTGATTGGTGGAATTCGAGTGCAACTGTTAACAAATCGGGATTGTATTTTCTAATTTGATCTAAAAACATGGTTCATTCTGCCTGTTCAATAGATTTTGTAAGAATATTGATAATTAGATCGGAACCACTGCGCATGGGGTTAATTCGGATCATTGAATCGGCAAGTGCTGGATTATCGGCTAAGAATGTCCCTGATACGCGGTAGAACATGGGCGCAATCTCATACCTGGATTCGGCTCCCACTGGATGGGGGGCTGCTCCCAATTTCACCGCATATTCGAGAACTTTTTTTGCAATTGGTTTTTCAAATTCAACCAGAATCACCCGTGATTGCGCATTTGCGATGAATACATCACGAACACCTGGAATTTTCTTTTCTTTGATTTGTTCAACTGTTTCATCCACGACTTCTCTTTGAATGGCAAAAGCTACCGGAGCGAATACCATTGAACGTAAAACATCCAATGCTTCAACCCCCTGTACCTGCGAACCTCCAGAATAGAGATCTTTTCTGATCGGATCAATTACTTTTTTTGAGCTGAGAATGCAGCCAATCCCTTCCGGTCCGAGCAGTTTGAAAGTTGAAAAAGTGGAAGCGTCTGCTCCCAACTCAATGCCGATCTGTTTGACTTTACATACAAGATAGTTTTCGTCAGTAATAATAAAGATGGACGGATTGATTTCCTTGATTAGGGAAATTGATTCTCTTAACGAATACCTGTCTGATATTTGCTGTCGCGCGTGTTGGATGATGCACAATTTCTCTTCAGAAACAACGGTTTTATTGATCTCCTGAGGGTCATTTAGATCAATAAAGATGGGCTTTAACCCCATGGCGCGAAAGGTGACCGAAGTGGTTGCATAAACGGGTGCCTTGTGCAGTAATATCTCCTGATTCGGATGCGCAGCAGACATCAGAAGAGAGCGGATGGCACCAGTTCCTGAACCCCGTACCAGACAAGCATCTTCGGAATGAAAGAATTCGGCTAATACTTTTTCTACTTTAACGGTATGAAGCGGGCGACCGGCGATTTTGTTTACGCCAAGATCACCGGCATTCAAGATTGATTCACCATCAAAATAGTGAGAAATGCATTCAACGAGGCGAAACTGCATATGTTTCGCCTCATCTACTGTAATTTGGTCAATTGGGAATGTTTTCATAATTATTTGAAGGAAGGAGTTGTGAATCTAAGCGGCCGGGATATATAACCCAACTACTGCCAGAACATTGATCAGAATTCCTGTAAGAATAGCTGCGATCGGTCCAATTGCCATACGGACGATGCGGGTTCCCGTGATTTCGTTTAATACATAAGCACCCGCCACGACCAGGAATCCAAGCCCGGGAGCCATCGAATTGGCAGCGATCATAGAACCCACCAGTGTAGCAACTTCGAGTAGTTTGGTCATTGAAGTTCGAATGTTGTCTGCCGCATTGCGAACACCAGGAAATTTATCAAGAAGTTTGCCAATGAAAACAAGGCTGTATGCTTCCAGACTCATGGTAGCTGCACCGGCAACTGCGGCAATGATCCAGCTTGGAGAGAGTAAACCAACAGTGGCAACAAAACCAAAACCATCAATCGCGAAGACACCTGAGGATAAAGATGTCATCGCTTTCAGAGGAATAAAGGAAATGGCACGGGCAACGGTGATGCTGGTTGCTGCGGCACGATCACCGGCGGCTAAGGTAGTAATGGATTGCGGACCTTCCATCATTATGGCTAAATTGCATGCAATACCATAAACAGCACCCATTAAAGCAATGTAAGGCAGATTTTTCTTGATTCGCTCTGCACGTTCTGTAAATAATGCCGCCATGCTTGATTCGGTTTTCTTTTCATTTTTTGGTTTGTCAGCAATTGCAAAAACTAACAAAATGATCACACCTACGGCTAAGGCGATGCCATCGGCGCTAGAAAACCCCGCGGCACTTGCGATTTGGCGTGCTAATACGGTCAAAGCAAATGTGATCAAACCTTTTCCAATACCAAATTGCATCGCGACTGCAATGGCTGGGAAAATTGCAAATGCATAGATGATGGGATCGCCCAATGAACCAAGAGTACCGAAGAAGTTGATAGGGAGTTTCTCAAATAAGTTTACGATAGTTTGCAGTCCAATCACGAGCAGGGCTCCATACGCACCACCGGTGACGAGTGATCCGATAAATCCCCACAGGCTTTTCTTGTCTTTCATCCACCCTTTTTCAAAAGTACCAGGGAACCAAGTACCGATGATATCTGTTCCGAGCCAGAGACTGTGAACCAGAATAATTGATGAGGTGAGTGAGAAGGGAATGCCGAATCCGATCACCAGACCGAAACTCAAGCCAAATGAAATAGCTGCCAATTCGGCTCGCTTCATGCGTCCTTCGATCAATTCTGGCATTATCGGTCTTAACCCATCATGGTATACTGCAATACCTCGGTTTGCTAATGCTGAACCAAGTGCGCCTGCAATGGCTACAACAACGATTTTAATTACGGACATTTTGTTCCTCCATTTATTTAGCCGAAGGGTTATTTAGGATTGCTTGAACAATCAGGGGAACAGCAAGTTGCACGTGGTCGCATGTGAAACCGAGGGCTTTTTTCCCATCCTGTACTGCTTTTTCGATTTCCTCTTTGCGGGGTGGTTTCCCTGGCATACTAGCAGTAAAACATCTTGAATACCCAAGGATAGCGATTGCCATTGAAATAGCACCGCCACCGCCAGTTGCACATGCACCCAAATAATAATCTGCATCCCCCTTTAAAACTTCTTGAACTCCACTGATATCTGATGTGATTTTTACTTCGATCTTCCCTTCAGCGAATTTTTCAACGAGATCTTTAATTTCTTTTGTATTCATTCCACCTATATTGACCTTTATCATGATCCTTCCTCCTGTTATCTCAATTCTTATCTTGTTATTTTTTCCTCCTTTCTTCCTAAATGTTGGCTTATGTTTCGCAAGTGAATGGTTAAAAATGCCATTTCACTTTGGCTAAAATCAATTTGATATTGCTGTTCTAGCAATTGAGCGATCTTCTTAGCGAAATTCATTTCGTTGTGAAATGAGCATGCTTCTTCCATACAAACATCGGGAATTTCTGAGAGGGTTTCTTGAGATTTTATTTTTTTGATCGTAATCGCAAGATGTGTAACAAGTGGGGCACCATTCGATTCATCGAGCGTGGTGTGGTATTCTTTTTCGGTTAAAGTGATTATTTCCTCCGTGATCCGAATTGATTCCGGTGAAGCTTGCTGACTATCAAGTAAGAACTTGAAGCGATCTGTGAATGGCATTATTCCTCCGAAAACTAGTACATTGGAAGCATTTCTTTGTTCATTACTTTCTTTTGAATATCCAAAATCAAGTCGACATCAATACTGGATTGGAAAGTATGAATCAGAGATTGGTGATCTTCTTTAACTGCGATAACTGCTACGGTGTTATCCAAATTTTGAGTGATCTTATTCTTTTGAAGGGAGATTATTTTGAAGGAAGAATCAGATGTGGCAAAATCATCGGTATTCCAAATAGTCGCATCGATCTGTTTTTCACGTAATGCGGAGCTTAAATTCATGTAGCTGATCTCAACGAAATCCACCTTGAGATCTTTTGTCACTTCTTTGCACAAGCTGATCTGATCAATTGAATCTGGGTCAATCCCAACTTTCATGCCATCTTCAATCATCTGCTTGTTTTGGTCGCGTAAAAAGATGGCATGTTGACCAACGTACGTTTCAACCCCTAGGCTAAAAATATCTTTGATCTTCCACCCTACAGCTTTGGCAGAATCACAAGCGTATTTAGAAAGAACGATAAAATCATATCTGCCTTGTATTAGGGTTTTAATACGATTCAAAGAACCTCTGCAAAATAATAGATTGATTCCCAAATTTGCCTGAGTGAAAGCTTTATTTAAGCCACTTGCCAAACCTTCGTAGCGCCTTGAATAGGGTAGTGGCATACCCCCTACAATAACATCCTGACCAGCCAGCGCACATAGCTGAGGATAGTCGATCTTTTCTATAAACGTTCCCAAATGCCCTTTGGTAGATAAACTGATCGCCCCTACATCTTGTAGATATTTTAGTGCTGCCTGTACGGTACCTGTTCCGACTTGAAATCGCTTTGCATAATCCTGATATCGTTCGATCTTTTCTCCAGATTTATGATTCAAGAAAATTTTAGCTAAGGCAATTACAACTTTGCCTTGTTGAGAGATGAGTGGTCGTAATAGGTCATTTTCCATGATTGTACTAAATACAGAATATTGTATATTCAAATTATAATCAGATTGCATATATTGTCAATGGGCTTTCTTTATTGTGGCTTTTCTTTATTGTCTTTCTTTATTGTGTAGCAGCAAAGTAGTAAAGTCCTATTTCAGCAAAGTTAAAATGTCCTCCTCAGAGGACAGCAGATGAAATGGACAATAACAATGACGCAAGATGTAGAAGCAAAGCGGTAAAATTCTGATCTCTTTTATTTTGATATTTGTTGTTTCATGCGTGATATCGGTATATAATCAAGCGCTGATTTAAATTTACCCCGGATGTGGAATGAAAAAATCAATCACCAATCATGCGTACTTTATTGCATTGACAAGCGCGGTCTTTCTCTCAACTACCGCCATCTTTATAAGATATTTAACCGTAAATTATGGCATCCCGGCTCTGGTATTGGCTTTCTGGCGTGATTTTTTTGTAGTCTTTACACTACTTCCAATTCTGCTTTTAAGCCATGGCAAGCTCCTGCGAATTAAAAAGAAGCAGCTCCTTTATCTGGTGATCTATGGTCTGGTTCTGGCGATCTTCAATTCTTTCTGGACAATTTCCGTTGCCTTGAATGGTGCTGCTGTAGCGACAGTTCTGGCTTATTGCTCGGCTGCTTTTACTGCGCTTTTAGGTTACTGGTTTCTGAAAGAGGGATTAGGTTGGATAAAAATAATTGCAGTCATCAGCAGCCTGACCGGATGTGCCCTTGTATCCGGAGCATATACCCAAGCTGCTTGGCAAACGAATCTGATCGGGATCTTGAGTGGAATACTGGCAGGTCTGAGTTATGCCGTATATAGTCTGATGGGGCGGAAGGCAAACCAGCAGGGAATGAATTCCTGGGTCACCATTCTGTATACGTTTGCCTTTGCAGGTATGTTCCTGCTGATCACAAATCTTATCCCAGACTCTCCAATACCTGGCTCAGCCAGCCAACCTGCTGAGCTGTTCTGGCTGGGCACGGACTGGAAAGGCTGGTTGCCACTCTTTTTGCTGGCTGCCGGTCCAACTGTGATGGGATTCGGTCTCTATAATATCAGCTTGCGATTCTTACCTGCCAGTGTGGCGAACCTCATTACCACATCGGAACCCGTGTTTACAGCAATTTTCGCTTTCTTTATCTTTGGTGAACGTCTGAATGCGATTGAACTGTGTGGCGGATTTATGATCATGGTCGGTGTTGTGTTGATTCGACTTGCAAGTAATGGAAAGAAGAGGATGAAACCCGATGACATCCCCGGGATCTAGAAACCCCATTTTTCAGATGAAAATTTGAGATCTATTCTTGACTTTTTACAAATGTGATTGTACTCTCTTTAAATAAACATCCCGGAGGTTAAAGTGCCTATCTTAGATGATCTTTCGAAAGGACTAAAAAAAGGAATTGAAGAAGCAGGGAAAGGATTGAAGGAGGTTGGCGAAAAGGCCAGTGATGCCGTTAAGACCTTTGAAATCCAGCAGGAGATTGATAAATTGGAAGTGGAGATCAAATCAATCAAGATTGAGATCGGAGATGTAGTGTTGGCATTGATGGCGAAAGGAATGAGACTGGATCCTACCCTGACCGAACTGGCGGTCAAAATCGAGGGCATTAAAGCCCAAATCGAGGGAAAGAAAGCCAAGATCGAAGAGATCAAGAACGATTAGACACAATTATAGTTGTATAAAAACAGGAGAGCGTATGATTGAGCCCTCCTGTTTTTTAGATCTATTTATTCTCTACCAGACCAAGTTTTTTGAATACCAGCGGTGCACCGGCGGAGATCCATAGCCCTGCTAAGGCATAGCGGATGAACCGCAGGGTATATCCCAGAAAATTTGCATCACGTGGGAAAAGAGTTCCTAGGCCAGCCCATAATAATAACACGCCAGTGAGACCGATCACAAAACGAACTATCTTTTTGACCAGAATCCCCTTGGTATTGAAGTCGCCATTCCGCTTGATCCACATCACACCAGTTGAAAATCCAAAAAAGATGGCAGCATTGGTAATGGTACCATCTAATGACATCGTATCTATTTCTCCGGAGGGATCTGTGATGGTTGATATTTCAACCCATTGGACGGGGATCTGCCAGTTCAGATTCAATCGAATGATCGCGGCATTCAGGGCGATCATCGCTAAGGCAATGAGAAACATATACATTACAAATCGTCTAAAAGGAAGATTCTTGACCCAGGCAGTAATGGGTTTTTCGAGATGGATATACAACAACAGTAGTAAAGAACCCAGTAACCAACCTGCCAGCACGTCGGATAAAAAGTGCACACCCAGGTAGATACGTGATATTCCGATCAAGAGGATTAACAGAATAGCAGTGATGGTGACTGCTTTTTTCTTCAAGGATGTGGCAAACAATCCCCATACACTGGTGGCATTCATGGCGTGCCCCGAGGGCATTCCAAATGAATGCTCAGAACTATAGGCAACTACCTGTTTATCGACCCAATAGGGGCGAGGGCTTTTAAACAAAAGTTTCGCCATACTATTTAAGCTGCCGCTGATCACCAGCATCAATCCGATACGAAATCCTAACGTTGCATCCAAACACCAATACAGGGCAGGCATTACCAGCATGTAGAATTCTTCATTTCCAAAGAAAGTAAAAAATTTCATGGGTGCCGACAGCCAGCTGCCTAATCCCTGAAGAAAATGGGTAATTTCAATCCCGAATGCCCAAATAGAATCCATCATTCCCTCCAAAATAAGATCTTGTAATGTAATTTTACATGAAGACAGGTGAAAGGTCTTGCACTATATTCCCAAAAAGAATTGACATACCTAATAAAATATCATAAAATAGAACAAGCGTTCAATGCAGGAGGATGAAATGACATACGAATGCAAGATTATTGAAACAGAAGATCAACCGGTACTAACAGTGCGCACTACCGCTGCCGTGGAGAAACTCCCCCAATTCTTCGGAGAAGCCTATGGCAGTATTATGCGCTACCTGGCAGAGATGGGAGAGCAACCTGTCGGCATGCCCTTTGCCGCATACTACAATATGGATATGCAGGCGTTGGATGTAGAAGCGGGCTTTCCAGTTGCCAGAGATCTAGCAGGAAAAGGGAATATCAAGGCTGGAAAGATTGGGGGTGGAAAATATGCCGTGACGTTGCATATTGGTAGTTACGATTCGGTGGGTCCGGCATATGAGGCGCTGGCAGATTTTGTCAAACAACAGGGTTTTGAGGTTGGGAAGATTGCATATGAGTATTACTTGAACGACCCTAGCGAAGATGCTAACATCCAACCCCAGACGGAGATCCGTTTTCCGTTAAGATAATAACAACAGATTATTGAGGGATTCATGAAAGCTGTCTTGGAATTGGTGCGTCGAGATTTGCAAGATAGTGTGGATGAGAAAACCAAAGCAACCTTTCACCGTTTTTTCAAAGAAGAGGTGCTGGCTTATGGCGTAAAGACCGCTACGGTTGAAAAGATTGCCAGACAGCACTGGAAAGAAATATCTCAGCTTGAAAAAAGCGAGATCTTCACCTTATGCGACAATTTGTTATCTAGCGGATACTGTGAAGAAGTTTTCGTTGTTTCAAACTGGCTTCCTGGACTGGTAAATCAATTTGTAAAGCAGGATATCTTCCAGTTCCGAACATGGATCGAGAAATACATCGATAATTGGGCAAAATGTGATGGTTTTTGCAATCATACGGTGGGGGGTCTGGTTATGAAATTTCCACAGTGCCTGGACGAGTTGAAGAATTGGGCACGTACTCCGCATCGCTGGCTAAAGAGGGCAGCTGCGGTTACCTTGATCATCCCGGCGAAACGTGGCGCATTCCTTCAAACGGTGTTCGAAATTGCAACCATCTTGCTGTGCGACCCCGATGATATGGTGCAGAAGGGCTATGGCTGGATGTTAAAAGAAGCCAGCCGGCTGCACCAACAAGAAGTATTCCAGTTTGTAATGGAACATAAAAAGCAAATGCCTCGAACTGCCTTGCGCTATGCGATCGAGTTGATGTCGGATGAGATGCGTAAAGTAGCCATGTTAAAAGACTGGTGATATCTGTCAAAAGAGTTTTCCAATTGTTGAGAAAACTCTTTTCTATTTTAACCCTGACGAATATCCCGGTTATTGTATAAGTAACCGATTGCTTCACCCAACGGGTTGTTCTATACTTTTAAATTGTACAGATGGAGGGCAAAATGAAACCAGCTTTATTAGTGATTGATGTTCAAAAACAGTTCTACAAGATCAATGATGAGACAGCGCACTCATTGCATGAAGCTGTTGAATATATCAATGAGGCTATAAAGGTTTTTCGCAAGCAACAATTACCGGTGGTTTTCATCCAGCATATGAATGTAAAAAATGATCTGGTGCCCGGTGCTACAGATTTTGATCTTCCTGATGAACTGAAGATTATCCCCGCTGATCTGTACATTCATAAGACCTATGGTAATGCTTTCAATAAGACCGGGCTGCTCGAAGAATTGCAAAAAGTGCAGGTTGACACGGTCATCCTATGCGGTTTTTGCGCAGAGTATTGTGTGTTGTCGACTTATCATGGCGCCAAAGATGTGGACCTCAATCCTATTATGCTGAAAGGGGGGCTGGCAAGCATGACCTCCAGAAATATCGTCTTTGTTGAGGACATCTGCGAGATTGTTTCATTGGGAGCACTGGAAAAATTCCTTGAATGATATGAAAAACGCTTGAATTGGAATGCTTTATGAAAAAGGATGAATTGTTATTCTTTGAGAAACAAACCCTGAAAATAGATGATTTCCCTACGAAAGGATTGATCCTCGATATCGCTGGTGGCGGGGAGGGGGTTATCGCTCAGCTGAAGGGTGATCAGGTGGTTGCCATCGACAAAAATTTTCAAGAGCTGGTTGACGCACCTTCCGGCGGTTCGAAGGTCCAGATGGATGCTACTCATCTGTTGTTTTTGGATGATAGCTTCAATACCGTCACGGTCTTTTTTGGGTTCATGTTCATGCCTATGAAAATTCATGAACAAGTGTTGCGGGAAATTCATCGCGTGCTCAAACCGAGCGGCAACTTGTTTCTCTGGGATATTGATGTAGAAAAACCAGCCACTACTGATAAGCAGGGTTTTGCCTTCTACCTGGAAGTTCAGCTACCGGATAAGTTGATCCAAACTGGCTATGGATTCCCCTGGCCACCCGAAGCACAAACCAGCCGATATTACTTGCAGATGATAGATAGAATGAGTTTTATACAGATTGAAGAATCTCAAGCGGGT
>JAAZNC010000035.1 GCA_012798455.1 Chloroflexota bacterium
ATTGATATTTAGTACGATATCTATTTACAGATCAAAACTGCCGGCTCCATTTATCTTTCCAGCGTTCGATGACCACTTTCTTCTGGGTAAAGAAGTTGAACGCATCTTCAGATTGCCCGTGCAGATCTCCGAAAAAGCTGTCTTTCCATCCGGAGAAGGGGAAGAATGCCATGGGTGCCGCCACCCCGATATTGACGCCGATATTGCCAGCCATTACTCCATGGCGGAAATGTCTGGCATTGCTGCCACTGGCGGTGAAGATGGAAGCCATATTTCCATAAGTACTTTGATTGATCCAATTAATAGCGCTATCGAGAGAATCCATAGGTAAAATACCCAGCACCGGACCGAAAATTTCGGTCTGCACCAGATTTCCATCCGGTTGGAGATGATCCATTATACAGGGCTTGATAAAGTTCCCCTTTTCATAGCCGGGAATGACAGCATTACGCCCATCAACCAGCAATCTTGCACCTGTTGCTTCGCCTTCTGCAAGCAATGCAAGAATGCGTTTCAAGCTGGCAGGTGAGATCACCGGTCCCATTTGTACACCGTCATCCAGTCCAAAGCCAACTACACGGTCTTCAGCCGCTTTACAAATAGCTGGATATAGCCAATCAATTGCTTCTCCCACCGGTAATACAAGAGAGGCTGCCAGGCAGCGCTGCCCCGCACAACCGAAGGCACTGTCTGCCAAAATACGGATGGTCATATCGGGATCAGCGTCGGGCATTACAACAATAGGATTCTTGGCACCGCCCTGGCATTGGGCGCGTTTTCCGTGCGCGGTCGCCTGTGCATAGACTTTTTTTGCCACAGCGGTCGAACCCACGAATGAAACGGTTTTTATCATGGGGTGATTGAGAAGCTGGTCGACTGTTTCAGACCCACCTTGAACCATCTGGACGATCCCTTTTGAGAAACCTGCTTTTTCAATCAGGTGGAAGATTGCCTGCATGGTCAGAGGCACTTTTTCTGAGGGCTTAACGATCACAGGATTACCGCACGCCAGCGCATATGGCATAAACCAGAAAGCGATCATGGCGGGAAAATTAAAAGGACAAATGACAGCACTGATACCCACTGGTTGGCGAATCATAATTTCGTCTATACCGGGAGCAATATCTTCTGAAAAAGCCCCCTGACTGAACGTTGGAGCACCACAGGCGACCTCGATATTTTCAATGGCTCTCTCTATTTCCCCTAAAGATTCCTGGAAGGTTTTTCCACATTCAAGTGTGATGATTTTTGCGATAGCATCTTTTTCTGAAGCGATAAGCTGCAGTAAATTCTGTAGGTATCTCACTCTATCCACAACCGGTGTGTTTCGCCATGCGATAAATGCATTTTCAGCAGCGGTTATGGCTGCTTCTATATCTTTCTCTGAGGAATTATGAAAATTTCCAATTACTTCCTGGGTGGCAGGGTTCAAGATTTGTAAACCAGCGGTTCCACCCGGTTTTTGCCATTTCCCATTGATAAAATTGAAAACTTCTTTTGCTCCAGACATTTTTCCTCCTGAGTATAGAAATCTTTTCCTTACCTATTGACAGGCATTTCTTCCTGATTATATAATATTATTATGCAACAGCGTTGCATAATAAGCAACAACAAGGAAATATAGAAGAAAAAATGGCTGAAATTCAATCGTTGGCGCGTGGACTAAGGATCCTGGAGATCATGGCAGATTGTGAAAATGGCATTGGTATCACCGAGCTGGCAGATCAACTGGGAGTTGATAAATCTACTGCATCACGTCTGGTACAGACACTCCTCAAAGATGGCTTTGTCCAAAAAGCAAAGGATGATCGTTCTTATACCCTTGGACCGATGTTGGTTAATCTCAGCCGCAGTGTGATCACCCGTATGCCACTGCGCGATACTGCTAAACCCTATCTAAAAAAACTGGTTGAGGTTTCCGGAGAGTGTTCTCACATCGCGATCTATGCTCAGGGGAAAGCCCTATATATCGATCAAATGGAATCATCTTCCACATTACGGGTCAATGTTGAGGTGGGGCAGCTGGCACCGCTGCACTGTACGGCGCTAGGGAAAATACTGCTGGCATTTGGAAATTATCCCCTGCCGGTTGAACTTGAAGGACATACTGAAAAAACCATCACCGATCTGCAAACCCTGGAGAAAGAACTGGAAACTGTCCGTGATAAGGGGTATGCGATCGACGATGAGGAATTTGATAATGATGTGCGCTGTATTTCCGTTCCGGTGTTTGATTTTCGAGAAAAATTGGTTGGAGCAATTGGTATTTCGGGACCATCCGCTCGATTGGGCATGAAAGAGATCGAAACGCTTGCTCCTCAGATCATCCAGATCGGGAAGCAGTTATCAGACAGACTTAAGTTTAAAAGGGTTTGAAAAGGTAATTGAATGGAATATAAAAAAATCCTGGGAAAAAGAATAAAGCGTGCATCTGTTATTGCTCAATACGGTAGTCTGGATGCAGCCCTGGAAGCTGGAGCGTTTCCGAATATGGTTGACGCGACGCTTTCCGAATTGCTTGTGTTAGGGCTGCTTCGTCAGAATGTCCGAACATATTTTACGGTTTTTGGTCATGGCTCAACGGAAATAGGAGAAGTGCTCCGTATATATTCGCAAGCGGGATTGCTCAACGTGTTTGGAATCCATAATGAGATCGAAGCTTCACATGCAGCTGCTGCATTGAATTGGGTGATGCATGAAAAAGCAGCCGTTGTCACCTCTATTGGTCCGGGCGCTTTTCAAGCTCTGGCAGCTTCACTCGTTCCCGCTTCGAATAGTATTGGAGTATGGTATCTGTTTGGCGATGAAACCACACAGGATGAAGGTTTCAATATGCAGCAGATTCCCAAACATGAGCAGTTTCTTTTTCCCAGAATGCTTGAGACGATGGGCAGTGGATACAGTCTGCAGGAGCCCTGGTCTCTTTCCACGGCTCTACGTAGAGGATTGAACAAAGTTAACCATCCATACCATGCGGGTCCGTTCTATCTTTCTATGCCGATGAATACTCAACCGCTGATCATGCATGGTTACAACCTGCGGGAGCTGCCGTGTGGTACGGTACCGGATTTGGGTGCTGCTGTGGGTGATTATAAGCAGGCGGTTGAATGGATACAAAATTCACAGTCGGTGCTGATCAAGGTAGGGGGAGGGGGACATAATGCTTCCCGGGAGATCATACGTCTGGCTGATCTAAGTGATGCAGTATGTGTACTTACTCCCATTGCGACCGGCATTGTGCCGTATGAACATCCTCGCTGCATGGGTGTGGGAGGATCCAAGGGCAGCATCTGCGGCAACTTCGCCATGGAAAATGCCGATCTCTTGATCACCATTGGAACACGTGCAGTCTGTCAGTCGGATTGTTCCCGCACAGGGTATCCAAAAGTCAGGAAAGTGATCAATATCAATGCAAATCTGGGAGATGCCCTTCATTATCAAGATACGCTAGCCCTGTGGGGTGATGCGTCTGCTACCTTGCAAGAATTGAATACATGGCTTGGGAAAAGTACATCAAGAAATTCTCTCGCCCCTTCAGATTGGTTCAAATCCTGTCAACAGAAGAAAGTCGAATGGGAAGCATACAAGCAAGAACGCTTTGATCATCCAACCTTGAAAGATTCATTCTGGGGTAAAGAAGTTCTCACGCAGCCAGCTGCCATAAAAACTGCCCTGGATTGGGCGGCGGATAAAAATGTGGTGAATATCTTTGATGCCGGGGATGTACAGGCGAACGGCTTTCAGATTGCTGCTGATAAAAACCCGGGGAAAACCTTTACCGATACCGGAGCCAGCTACATGGGGTTCGCTGTTTCTTCTATTCTGGCAACCGCCGCAAAAAAAGATTCCCCTTATTTTCTTGCTTTCAGCGGAGATGGCTCTTTTTTGATGAATCCACAGGTTCTCGTCGATGGGATTGAATATGGCGCGAAGGGCTGCATTCTTATCTTTGACAATAATCGCATGGGAGCAATTACAGGACTGCAGATCGATCAATATGGCGAGCAGTTTGCCACATGGCACGATCGCTCGATCGATTATCTCCAAATGGCGAAAAGCATGCCGGGAGTACTGGCTGTCAGTGGAGGCAGCAGCCCCGCTGAATTGAAGAAAGCGTTGGATGAGGCTTTTGCCCATGCAGGATTGTCTGTCATCCATATTCCGGTTTACTTTGGAACCGATCCGCTTGGGTCGCTGGGTGTCTTTGGACGTTGGAATGTGGGCAACTGGGTTGAAAAAACGCAGCAGCTGCGGCATCAGATAGGATTGTAAGATGGAAAATTTAACAGAAGCAGAGATCAAAAAGCTGAATGAGATTTCTCGAGAACTGCGCTGTACAAGTTTGCGGATGATCCACAAGAGACAAGCCGGGCATCCGGGAGGATCATTATCAGCGGCAGAAATTGTGGTAATTCTTTATTTCAAGGTTATGAATATCGATCCGCACAATCCCAATTGGGATGAACGCGATCGTTTTTTATTAAGCAAAGGGCATGCATCTGCACTGTTGTACGCCGCTCTGGCGAAACGCGGATATTTTCCGGAAAGCGATCTGGAACATTGGGGTGAACTGGATTGTCATTTACAGGGTCATCCTGATCGTCTTAAGACGCCGGGCGTGGATATGAACAGCGGCATTCTCGGACATGGTATTTCAATTGGAGCGGGCATTGCGCTGGCCGCCGGGCAGAAGAGTATGAACTACCATGTTTATACCCTTCTGGGGGATGGCGAATGCCAGGCTGGATTGGTCTGGGAGGGAGCCAATACCGCAGCTAAATTTCATCTGTCAAATCTGACTACCATCGTCGACCATAATGGAGTGCAGCTGGATGGATTCGTACAGGAGGTCATGCCGATCGAACCTCTGGCTGAAAAATGGAAGGCGTTTGGCTGGCATGTGATCGAGGTGAATGGGCATGATATCGCTCAGCTTTACAAAGCATTGATGGAAGCAAAACAAATTAAAGATAAGCCCACGATCATTCTTGCTTGTACCATCAAAGGGAAAGGGGTCAGCTTTATGGAAAATAAAGCTTATTGGCATGGAGTTGCTCCCAATGATGAACAGCTGGCGCAAGCTTTAAATGAGCTAGGGGAGGAGATCTGAGATGGCAGAACGATCCATGCGTGAGGCTTATGGGGAAGCACTGCTGGCTTATGGCGAGAAAAATGAGCGAGTGGTTGTTCTGGACGCCGATACCAGTTCCTCAACTCTTTCAAAAAAATTTGCGGATAAGTATCCACAGCGTTTTTACAATATCGGGATCGCCGAACCCTGCATGGTGGATGTGGCGGTGGGACTGGCATTGGGCGGATTGGTTCCCTTTGCCAATGCCTTTTCAGCTTTGCTTGCCCTGCGAGCTATCGAAGCGATCCGCAGCAACATCTGCTATGCGCGCACCAATGTCAAGATCGTGGCGAATTACGCGGGCGTATCCGATTACAAAGATGGTCCGACCCATCATTCGATAACGGATATTGCGATCTTCCGCGCTTTACCTGAAATGACCCTGATCGTGCCGGCGGATGCCAATCAGGCAGCGGCTTTTGTACCTTTGATCGGCGAGATGGATGGTCCGGTGACCATGCGTATCAGCCGCGCTGGCACGATTCCGGTTCATAAGGAAGATGAATCGTTGAAAGTTGGAAAAGGTATTGAACGCAGGAATGGAACCGATGTGACCATCATCGCTTGCGGCAGTATGGTGGGGCGCAGTATGCGCACTGCTGAACTCCTGGCAGAGAAGGGCATTGATGCCGGTGTGGTCGATTTGCCCACCATAAAACCGCTGGATGCAGACCTGATCTGTAAGGTCGCTGCAAGAACCGGAGCAGTTGTTACCGCAGAAGAACATTCCATAATTGGTGGTTTAGGCAGCGCAGTTGCGGAAGTTTTGGGCGAGAAACAGCCCACCCCGATGCAAAGAGTGGGCATTACAGACACGTTTACCCGCACAGCATTGGATCCGGACAGCTTGATGGACGCTTATGGACTTTCTATCGATCGGATCGTCAAATCGGTAGAGGATGTTCTGAAAGAAAAGGAGTAGAGCATGAGAATTGTGATCTTGAACGAAACAAGTGCAGCGGATAGAAATGCCGATATCATGGCTGCTCTGGATGGGCGCGGACACACTCTGATCAATGCCGGTATGAAGCAGAACGGCGCCGAACCGGAGCTCACCTACATTCATACCGGGCTGCTGGGCGCCTTGTTCCTCAATCTTCATGCGGCTGATTTTGTGGTGGGCGGCTGCGGAACCGGGCAGGGCTTTCTCAATTCGGTCCTGCAGTATCCCGGAGTAAGCTGCGGGCATATTCTCACCCCGCTGGATGCCTGGCTGTTTACGCAGATCAACGGCGGAAATTGTATTTCTCTGATGCTCAACCAGGGATATGGGTGGGCTTCGAATGTTAATTTAAAAATGATCTTTGATGCGCTTTTCAGCGTTGAATCAGGAATTGGTTATCCTCCTCATAGAAGGGAGTCGCAGCAGAATTCGCGCAAGGTTCTGGCTGCCGTATCAGAAAGTACCCATCTTGCGATGCATGAAATCATCAAAAAGTTATCTGAAAAGATCGTGGAAGAGGCGCTGACCTATCCGGGCATTTTTGATGCCCTGGAATTTAATCAGCTTCCTTCGAGTGCTTTAAAAGAAGCCATCAAAAAATGGAGGTAATACGATGGAACAGAAAAAAGCTGTAAAAAAAGTAAAGGTTGAAAAAGGATCTTCACAAAAACTGCCCGCAAAAACAAAGATATTCTATGGCATTGGCGATCTGGGCAACGCCATTATTAATTCTGCCATTCAATTCTATTTATTGAAGTTTTATACCGATGTTGCCCTGATCTTACCCGCTCTGGCTGGGAATGCCTTGCTGGTTGGAAAGATCTGGGATGCAGTCAATGATCCTATTTTTGGCTGGTTGACGGATCGTACCAATTCCAAGGTCGGGCGGCGGCGTGTGTTCATGCTCTTTGGAGCGATCCCATTGGGTATTGCAATCGCCCTCTTGTGGTTTATCCCCAAAGGACTGTCGCTAAATATGACCTTTTTATGGATCGCGTTCACTTTCATTCTTTTTGATACTCTCTGGACCCTGACAAATGTTCCATACTATGCACTGACCTCGGAGCTTACCGATGATTACGATGAGCGCAGTTCACTGACCACTACCCGCATGGTCATGGCAGTACCGGCTTATCTGGTAGGAGTTGCATTAACTCCGGTCATCGCAGGATTGTTTGCCCTTGAAAGAACGGGTTGGGGTTACGTGGGTATCATCTATGGTTCCATCTGCGCGATCGTTTTATTGATCTCGGCTGCCGGTTTGAAAGAACGCCAGAAAGTTTTAAAAGCAAAGGCGAAAACCAACGTCTGGCAGAGTATTAAAGCCGCTCTATCTAATAAACCGTTCCAGCGATTGTGCATTGCTTATTTTGTGATCAATCTTTCCTTTGCACTGGTGAAGACGCTGATGGCATATTATCTTGAATACCAGTTATTAATGGAAAGTGAGATCTCGCTGGTTATGGGATTGATGCTGATCTGTGTGACCATCTCTTTACCGTTTTGGAAAAAACTCAGCGAAAAGCTGGATAAGGGTCCAGCCTATGCACTGGGTATGGTGATCGGTGCCCTGGCTGTGGGGATTTCCTTCTTCCTTACTCCGGAACAGAGAATATGGATCTACCCGGTGGCTGTATTGGCTGGGATCGGTTTTGGTTCGCAGTGGATCTTCCCCTGGGCGATGGTTGCTGATGTGGTGGATTATGACCGGGTTGAAACCGGAGAATTCCGCAGCGGCATGTATTATGGCATCTGGGGATTAGCCACCAAGATATCTGAAGCATTGGCTATTTCGGGGATTGGCTGGATGTTGACCGGTTTCGGCTATGTCGCAAATGTGGCGCAAACTGAACACTCGCTGTTTGGAATCCGCCTTTTCTTTGGACCGATTCCTGCGATTGTGATCCTGGTTATGCTCCCCATGCTGATCTGGTATCCGATCACGCGTAAGAAGCACGCTGAAATTCGCGCAAAACTTGAAAAAATGGAACCTGTGGAAGAGGAATAACGATGAAAAAACTCGGTGTTGCTCTGGTAGGCTGCGGCAGGATTTCGGATTTGCATGTGCTGGGCTATCAGGATAGACCTGATGCCAGCATTGTGGCAGTTTGTGATGCCAAAGAAGCGCGTGCCAAACAAAAAACGCGCGAATGGGGTGTATCAAAGGTCTATAAGGATTATGCGGAACTGTTGAGAGATCCAGAAATTGATCTTGTTGAACTGCTGGTTCCTCACTATCTGCACTGTCCCATGACTGTGCAGGCGGCGCAAGCCGGTAAGCATGTTTCAGTTCAAAAACCCATGTGCTTATCAGCAGCCGAAGCGGATGAGATGATCAATGCAGCAGAAAAAGCCGGGGTTGTGCTGCGTGTCTATGAAAATTTTGTGCATTATGAACCGGCAGTGAAAGCTAAAGAATTGGTGGATGCTGGCGAGATCGGGAAGCCGGTGATGCTGCGCATGCATATCAATACCGGGCAGTCGCCGCGCGGCTGGAAGATCCCGCTGGATGCCTGGGTATGGCGTTTCAATGAGAAGAAGAGTGGGGGAGGAGAGCTGGTTTTCGATCACGGCTATCACCTGTTTTCAATCGCATATCGTTTCATGGGGCAGGCAGAACGGGTGAGCGCCTGGATCGGAAAGACTTCGGTTGCTCCCGGAGTTTTTGTTGATGCACCGGCAACCATCATGTTCCAGTTCAAGCAAAAAGAAACCTATGGAGTTTTTGATATCTCCCATACACCGGATATCGTCATGGATTCAAAATACTATTCCGATGATGACCGGGTGGAGATTATCGGTGAAAAAGGAATCGTTTTTATCAATCGCTATACCACCCGGACGATCGATCTGCCTGAAGTGATGTTGTTCAAAGGAGGGAAAACGATCCCCGTGCCGGTCAAAAATGTGGAATGGGAAGACAGTTTCATGGCTGCCACCCGCCATTTGATCGATGTTCTTCTGCATGGCGGCGATCCACTGCTGGATGGACCTGCAGGAAAAGCTGTACTGCAGCTCACACTGGCTGCTCAGCAGTCTGCACGGGTAGGTCATGAGGTCAAGCCGGACGAGGTTCAATAAACCTCGTCTTTTGATATGAAAACCATAAACTTTCTGGATGTCAGTACTTTCTCTTATGCTGAACGGGTCTGCGCAGCCGCGCTGCAGGGTCTGGTTAACCGCAGTGAACCATATCTGTATCTGGACTATGGTCTCTATGATGATCCGAACGCACGCTGTACGAATGAAGAGTTCATTGATGGTGAACTCTGGTACGGAAAATACCGGGCATTCCTGGGTAATCAGGATCAGCATAATCTTGATTATTATCGACAGGAACATGGATTTGCTGTTGAGGAAATAAGCGATCTGCCTGCTGCGCTTGAATTATTCAAAAGTACCTATAAAGGTATTGTGATCTGGGATGAAGCACAACCTGATACGGTGAATGCCGCCATTATGCTGGCAGGGCAGGAGAACCTACTGCCTATGACTTCGGAGATAGTTGAAAAACTGCATCCCCAGTATTTACCTGCAAAGCGTGATCTGAGAGGTAAGTGGGGTGATCGGCTGCAGATCTATACCTGGGCATTTAATAATTTGTTTGCGAAGTGCAAGTCAGGAGTGATTGCCTGCGTGGAACCGGGCTGGCAGCGTGCGGAATTTGTGGATTTTCTGGTGCAGGAAAAGGTTTTCACCTATAGTCTATCCAGCCAGTATAAAGGTGTAGGGAGCCAGCTCTTGATGCTGCTGGCATTCGGTCCGCCGGCATTGCGTGAACTGCTGTTTGCCCTGCATCTGGATGCGCCCATCCGTAAATTTGCCCTGCGCTGGATGGGAAAGCGGTCTGCTGAAGTCAAACTATCCAATCACATACAGAAGGCGGTACGTTCGGATACCTACCCGACTATTTTCGGCTGGCACACCAAACGAGATGATGAACTGGCTTTCATGCTGCAGCTATCTGCCAATGGATTACGCTTGGTTCCTGCCCACATGGCGGGTAATTTTTCCTTTCACAGCCGGATACAACCATTAGATAAGAAACAGCCTTTAAAACGAGTCGTGCCGGAATTGGATGTGGAGGGTATCTACCTGACCTTTACCCTCTCCGATGGCGATCAGTTGATGATGATGCACACCGGGGAATTGGGAAATTGGTACAGTCCGGCGCGTGGAACAGTGCCTTTCAATTGGGAAGTGCAGCCTCTGCTGGTTGAGATTGCGCCGGCACTGTTGGATCGCTATTTCAGACAAGCCAGCGAAATGGATTGCCTGATCGCCGGACCATCCGGTGCAGGTTATGTGATCCCGCCTTTGATCCCGCATCACCCGGCATATCTAAAGGAAACTGCACGTATCTGTGAAAAAAGAGGAATTCAAGTGATTACGTCATATATTGCTGATCCATGCCGCCGGGTATTAAACCAATTGGAGCAATATAAAGGCAATTTAATTGGGTATTTGGCTGGCTATGCTGTGGTCACCCGTACATTGCACATATGTCACCCCAATTTGATCTTCTTTTCGAATCAGGTACCGAAAGTGAATGAAATCGTGTTGCCGGCTGAACAACTGCTCGTCAGAGTAAAGTCATTAATTGAGGAGGTTCAACAATATCCTGCTTTTATTGCAGTTCACCTGTTCGCATATCGCACCACTATTGCTGATGTAGCAGATTTTACAGCAAGAATAAACAATCCGCATGTTCATGTGGTAAGGGGCGATGACTTCCTTTCCCTTCTTGCGGTAAATAAAAAAATAGAAAAGGAGAGAAAATATGAAAACTAAACTCAGTATCAAAACCAAACTTCTGTATGGCATAGCAGATCTTGGTATATCACTGCTGACTGCATCCATCCAATTTTTCTTGCTCTTTTATTACACGGATATTGCCATGATCGATCCGGGGCTGGCAGGAACTGCTCTGCTGGTGGGAAAACTGACCTGGGATGCCATCAATGATCCCCTGTTCGGCTATTTTTCCGATCGCACACGCAGTCGCTGGGGTCGCCGAAAACCTTATATGTTATTCAGTGCTATTCCCTTTGGATTAACGATCTGGTTATTATTTTCATTACCGGCGGGATTGGTTGGCGTGAAAGCTTTTTTGGCTGTTCTCGGCACTTTCTTATTGGTTGATACGACCCAAACCTTGATCTCGGTTCCATATTATGCGCTTTCCGCCGAATTAACATACGATTATGATGAACGGACTTCGTTGATTGCTATTCGAATGATCTTTACTGTAATTGGGTATATTCTGGGAGCCGCTGCCACCACATTGCTGGCAGGTATTTTCATGAATATGGGATGGAGTAAGACCGCTGCTTATAGCGGAACTGGAGCGGTTTTTGGGATCATCGCTGTGATAACGGTCCTGGTTACGGCACTAGGGGTAAAGGAAAAACCGAACCCGGAATTGGTACCTGCCAAGATGCCGGTTTGGTCGCAGATAAAGCAGGTATTCAAAAACAAACCTTTTATGATCTACATGATTGTGAGCACCATTGTCAGCATCAGCTTTACGCTGCTTACCAGCCTGTTGCCGTATTTCCTCACCTATCAATTGGATATGTCTAATGAAATATCGTTAGTAATGCTGGTTTTACTTGGTACGATTGGTATTTTCCTTATTCCATGGCGCTATGTCTCTATGAAGCTTAACAAGGGTCCTTCGTATGCTCTGGGTTTGGGGATTGCCAGTCTGGCGATCCTGGGAGCTTATTTTCTACCCAAGGGCCCTACTCCTCTTATCTATGTGGTCGCGTTTGTAGCAGGATTGGGCTTTTCGGCACAGTATGTCTTCCCCTGGAGCATGATCCCGGATGTGGTGGAGGTGGATTATGCGGTTACCGGAGAAAGGCATGAGGGTATCTATTTCGGGGTCAATGCATTTTTGGGAAAACTGACGGGTGCTATTGGGATTGCAGCCAGTGGTTGGGCGCTGAAATTATATGGATATGTACCGGATGTGGAGCAGACTGTGCATGCCTTATTTGGGATACGATTCTTCTTCGCCATTGTACCGGTTGTCGCATTTACCGTTTCGCTGCCCTTATTGATCTGGTACCCGCTGACGCGCGAGAAACATGCCACGCTTGCCCAAAAGGCATAGATTTACTTTTCAATAATAAGAAAATATCTTCATAAAAAAGTCTGCACGGATTCTTCCGTGCAGACACAATAAAAAATCGGATCATTTTAACCGCTGATAAACCGAAATATATAGTCCTTTGAATTAGAATGAGATTATGGATGTGTTGAGTTTTGACGCTCTCTGGATGGCTGATCCTTTTCCTGCTTTTTTGAGAATCTTCAGTCGATGGCTCTTGGCGGCTGGCATGATCGGATATCGCTTTGTCAGTGAACACCAGCGAACCGATGAAGATCGGCAGCACCAGAAAAGAAACCCGCAGAGAAATTCTATCGGCAATGCCACCATCAAAAAGTGCAGCAGCCAGCTGATAGCGGGAATAGCTGCTATCTCGTAAATGGTCATCCAGAAGTAGGATGCACCCCGCATGCTCACAAAAAGCAGGCACCTGCCTGGAAATGCCTGATCCAATCGATTGTCTCCGCATCGCTGATCACCAGCTCGCTTTTGTTTAAGTGTCCTTTGGTCAGGATCACCCCAATGATGTGATAAACGGATAGGTGTGATGCAATCTGCGGGTTGATGGTGATGATAGTGGTGCGCGAGGTGGGTGGCAGGTTCCTGGCAATACCGGTGTTGATGGTACCTTTCCCATAAATAATAGAAAATTACTAGTAATTTCTATTGACAATACTGTGTAATATACAGTATAATAACTGCATGATGAACGCAAAACAAAATTCAGAATTGGAAAAACTGGAACAGGAAATGCGCCGCGGTGTGATCGTGCTGGCGGTGATGAGCCGGCTCATGCATGAACAATACGGCTACTCCCTCATGAAGGATCTGAATGATAAGGGTTTTGAGATTGGGCAGGATACACTTTACCCCTTGTTGCGCCGCCTGGAAGAACAGCAACTGCTTGACAGCCAGTGGCGGGTGGAAGATCCGCGTCCCCGCCGCTATTACCAGTTGAATGGCAACGGTCGAGCAGTATACAGGGCGCTCATCCAAAGCTGGCAGGTGCAAAATGAAATTATAAGGAGATTATTAGATGAAATTGAGTAAAGCAGCATGTGCATTAATGGAACGCTATCTCTACGCGGTAAAAAGAGAATTAAATGACAAGAGTCGTGATGATATCGTGGCTGAGATCGAATCTTACATCTATGATCTACTGGAAGAACGTTTTGTTGGGGTTCATGAGGTTGGTGAAAAGGATCTGGAAACCATCCTGAAAGAAATGGGTGCTCCCCGCAAAGTGGCTGCCCAGTATTCACCACAGCATTACCTGGTCGGGCCGCGCCTCTTTCCGCTCTTTATGTTGGTGACTAAGATTCTGGTAACGGTGGTGCTGGGTGCACTGACTCTTTCTATGGTCATCAATCTGGTGGTAAACCCGGCGAATAATGTATGGATGGTTATGCTGGAGTACTTTGGTTCGTTGTTTAGCGCTGCTCTATCTACCATTGGTATACTGACCCTCATTTTTGCCGGTATCGAATGTGCTGCCAGGGGTAGGGATATTGAGGAGATCGAAGAATTGCAGGAATTGCACATCCATGATCTGCCCCAATTGCCCGAGCAGGAAAAGGAAGTCGGCCAGTTGGGTGTTTCCATAGAGATTATTCTGGGGATCATCGGGTTGGTGTTCTTCACCTATATCCAAAAGACAGGAGGGCGACTGCCTTATTGGATGACACCTTCTGCGGATACGCAGCTGGTACCGGTGTTTACCCCCGGTTTTATGCAATTCGTGCCCTTCATTCTGGGGCTAACCGGATTGGAGATCGCCCGCAACCTTACCCTACTGGTGCAAGGATGCCACACTTCTCTTACGACGTGGTGGCAAATTGCGGCGAAGATCGCAGATATAATACTGTTAATCTTTCTAATCACCTCTCTGCCGCTGGTCACGCTGGATTACTTTCAGTACATCTTAGGCAATGACATGGTTATGGAACTCGAACCCTTGGTCAATACCGGGCTGGCAGTAGCTATGAGCTTGAGCATCTTGGGTAGTGTGGTGGATACGATCAAACAGGTACTGCGTGAGGTGCGCAATCCATCCGTATAATAAAGTGAAGCATTTATGATGGCGGGGAACTGATCGGTTCCCCGCTTTTCTATCTTAAGTATCTTGTTTCAAAATTGTAACGGAACTGTTACAATGATTTTTTGAAAATACAATATATTTCATCACATGGATTGTTGACATCATACGATCAAATAGGAGGACGGAATGCTTCGGGAACAGGAAAGAGCGACAAAAATCGCGTTGGAATTGGAGAAGAACAAAAACAATGCACAATATGGAACTTACACTCTACCGAACTGGCGTGGTTCACAACTTACCTTGCTAGTGATCATGCTGGACAATAATTGTATGGCATATAACACCAGCGATCCACGCAGTGCTTCCATGCGATTTCAATACTGCCGGCAGCATTCTGGAGCAGATCTGTCTTTTTTTCAAAATAGGAATGATGAAGATGTACAGAAGGCGCAGGAAGAGATTTTACAGTATATGGTTAAAAACCGCTATTTTGGTGAAGCGATCCTTGAAAATCCGGTTGTACGGGGTAGGGAACCCGTACTGCTCACTGCCAAAGGGTACATCGTCAAAGGGAATGTAAGTGTAGCAATTCTACGAGAGATTGGCGAAAAAAACTTGTACTGTGCGGTGCTGCCTGAAGATGCCACTGACGATGAGATTAAGAACTTTTCGGACGCGTACTAGATAACCATTTCTTGATCAAAATCCTATGCCTTCAGTATGGATTTTTTCTACCATACATTGATATAAAAATGGCACGATATTCTCATTTCTTTGTCTTTCCGGCTCCATTTTTCGAACTCTCCGCTATAATTTTTACATGGAATTCCATATTTCTTCAAAAATTCGCAAGAAATATCAATTTGAGGATTCCCTATTCGCTTTCAATGGCAATGTCATCTTTGCCAATTTTCACGCTGCGCGTGTGTTTGCCCGGCATATCAATGAAAAACGAGATCTAATCACCCAGCCCGCCCTGACTGTGTATGCCGGGCAGGTCAATGCCCTGGGTCTGATCGATGAAATTCTGCATTACGTCATTTCCCAGTATCGAACACAAAAAATGCCCCGTCTTTATAAGGATATGGAAACGTTGCTGGTGAAGCAGCTTGGTAAACGCAGCTTGAATGCCTTGCTGCGCGCCTTCACACGTGAGTTTCCTCCCACTCCTGTTTTCAAAGGGATTCAGAGCGTCGATGAATATCTGGAGGATGAAACGGATGGTATCCCTAACCGCTTGGCATCCCTGGAAGAACTGTTGATACTGTGGATCACCAACCAGAATCCCGCCTGCCAAATATACCAGGAACTATTTGCAGATCATGATTTGGTTGCCAAAACCTCTTATTCAAAGATGGTAAAAGTGTTGCAAGAATTTTTTACGACTCAACCCACTTTTGGACCGGACAATCAAAACCTGGTGGATATGCTGCGCAGTCCTGCCATCGCCGTGCCCGCGTCTCTGCGCGGTCAGTTAGATTACATCCGCAGTCGTTGGGGTGACCTGCTTGGGCACTACCTGCTTAAATTGCTCGGTTCCCTGAATCTCTTCTCGGAAGAAGAACAGTTACGTGGATTGGGACCCGGCCCTGTGCGTATTCCGGTGTATGGCAAGGGTACTCTGGGAGAATTGGAAGCGGAGCACTTCAGCCCGGACGCACACTGGATGCCTAACCTGGTGTTGATTGCCAAGAATACTTACGTGTGGCTCGACCAACTCAGTAGACGCTATGGACGCTCCATCACTCACCTCGACCACATCCCCGATGAAGAACTGGATACCTTGGCAGATTGGGGTTTTACTGGTCTATGGTTGATCGGATTGTGGGAACGCAGTCGGGCTTCTGCGCGCATCAAGCAGGCTTGCGGCAATCCAGAAGCCATTGCCTCGGCTTACTCCCTCAAGGATTACCACATCGCCGACGACCTGGGTGGAGAAAGAGCCTTACAAGACCTGCGCGCCCGTTGCCAGCAGCGCGGTATTCGCCTAGCTAGCGACATGGTTCCCAATCACATGGCGATCGACTCGAATTGGGTGATCGAGCATCCGGATTGGTTCATCTCGCTGCCATTTTCACCATTTCCCTCCTATACTTTCAATGGTTCCAACTTGAGCGATGATGTGCGCAGTGAGATCTTCATTGAAGATCATTATTATGACCGTAGCGATGCGGCAGTGGTTTTCAAGTACCACGACAATCATACCAACCGTACTTCCTATATCTATCATGGCAATGACGGCACCAGTATGCCCTGGAATGATACCGCCCAACTAAACTATTTAGATCCCAACGTGCGCGAGGCGATCATCCGCACTATTTTGGATGTTGCCCATCGCTTTCCCATCATCCGCTTTGACGCTGCTATGACCCTGGCGCGCCGCCATTACCAGCGCCTGTGGTTCCCTTTGCCCGGCGGAGGTTGCGATATTCCCTCACGCAGTGATTTCAGTTTGCCGCAGGATATCTTCGATCAGTACATGCCGGAGGAATTCTGGCGTGAGGTGGTCGATCGCGTGGCAGCTGAAGCGCCTGATACCCTCCTGCTGGCGGAAGCTTTCTGGTTGATGGAAGGGTACTTTGTGCGTACACTAGGTATGCACCGCGTCTATAATTCTGCTTTCATGAACCTGCTGCGCGATGAGGATAACGATAAATATCGTCAGGTCATGAAGAACACGCTTGAATTCGATCCGCAGATACTCAAGCGCTATGTCAATTTCATGAACAATCCGGATGAAGAAACCGCCGCCACCCAATTTGGCAAAGACAATAAATATTTTGGCATCTGCACGCTCATGTCGACCATGCCGGGTCTGCCTATGTTCGGGCATGGTCAAGTCGAGGGGCTGACCGAGAAATATGGCATGGAGTACAAACATGCCTATTGGGATGAACAGCCGGACCAATCGTTGGTGCAGCGGCACGAATGGCAGATCTTCCCGTTCCTGAAAAAACGCTATCTCTTTGCGGGAGTGGACAATTTTTACCTGTACGATTTCTATGATGGGCAGGGCATGGTAGATGAGAACGTTTTTGCTTACTCCAATCGAGTGGGACAGGAACGTGCACTGATCGTTTATCACAATCGTTTTGGCGATACCGCAGGTTGGATACACACCAGTGTAACCTTTATGGATAAAAACCGGGGAATCTTGCGCCAGGTGGATTTCCGTAACGGCATGGATCTGCCCGATGGAATGCATACTTTTATCCTTTTCTGTGATAGTCTTTCTGGATTGTTCTACATTCGTAATTGTCATGAGGTCGCCCAGCATGGATTATATGTGCAGTTGGATGCTTATCGTGCGCACGTCTTTATGGATTTTCAGATCGTGGAAGATGATGAACAGTGCACCTGGCAACAGGTGCACGATACCCTCAATGGGCGTGGCACAGCGGATATCCAAGCGCTGCATTGGGAACTGCCGTTGCGTCCTTTGTTGCAACCGTGGCGCGAGATTGCCAATTCTGTCTATTTGAATTATCTGCTTGAACAGCGCCCGCGTGCCCATGCAGAAGAAGTCCCGTCTGCCCTCGTGAATGAAGCCACCCACAAACTGGATAATCTAATTCATGGTGCAATTTCTTTGAAAGGAATGGATGTAGAGGATTGGGATGCGGTGCATGCCGATTTCAGTAAGCGATTTTCTGCTTTCTTCCAGGTGGAATGGATCGACCAGTTGCGTCCTGCTTCTGCTTCACAACTACTGGAGGATGTTTCTGATTGGATGCGCTTACAAACTTTTCCGGAGATATGGCTGGCGGGGATGTGCTGGACATATCTGGAGGGTTTGCGGTTGGCATTGAATTTAAATGAAGTGCATTTCCAGGCGCTGGCACAGGAGTGGCACATCTTCTCGATCCTCGAATCTGCCCTGTGGCAGGTTCACGATCTCACCCATGAACCATCCTTTATTATTCGCCAGACCATTTTCCTGCTGAAGGTAAAAGGTTGGTTTCGCCATATCCAGCGCCGTTCCCTTGCTATTCCCTTACGAGAATGGATGGACGATGATCTCATGCGGGAATTCTTGCAGGTCAATGATTTTGATGGCAGGACGTGGTTAGGCAAAGAAGCTTGTGATCAGGCACTAGCGTTGTTGACATTGGAGGGAGGGTTGGAGGTACTACAGGTCTACCATCCCGGCAGCGCTCGTGCCCAACAGCGTCTTGAGCGGTTGGCAGGGACAATCAATCGCCTGAGAGAGATGGTTGAAAAATCGCAATATGATGTGAAGCACCTGCAAGAATTGCTTGCTCAACACCCTTCTTGATCGAGTTTCATCTCGAAGTTTTTTAGATAGCCCAAGAAAGCGATATCCCCCGTCAAACTGGAGACCTCGCTGTGTGCCTGTGCCAGGATATCGATGATCCCTGTTGCTGGGTTTGTCCCGGTAGCTTGTTCCACCAATCCGGCGGCATGAGCGGCATATTTAAGAGTGTTCAGCAACTCGATACGATCGAGATCAAAGAAAAACCAGGCATCAGAAGAGAACATGCACAAGCGGTCATGTTCTGCTTCCAAAAGCAGTCTGACCAGTGACCGCTGACCGGGGGTTAATTGCTGATTGGCATGCTGGTCGATCAGTTCTTCCACGCTGGTGCTGCCTAACAGTACGTCCACGTATTCATCGCGTAATTTCCATCCATCGCGGATCAGATTATGCAGGTGATTTTCGAAAACGCTGTCGATGGCATCCGCTAATGCGTTCAAGAAATCGCGCACCGGTTTTTTCCAGGTAGCAGAAGGTGCGTCACCACACACGTTGCGCCAGCGTTCGATACCGTGATGGCAGCTCCACGAGGTGTTTTCCAATACCTCGGTGCTTTGTTCAACAACATGGTCACGCAGCCACAAGGCTGGATAATCGTGCTGGATGCCGGTCTTTTCCACGGCTCCATCCAGTAAATAGCTTAAAAAACGCTCCCGGAAGAGCTGGTGATGCCCGTACAATTCTCCATCAGAGGCGGCTAGCATGAATCGGTTGTGATCGACGCTCAATGCATTGATCTGGGGGATCAGCCAGTTCTGCACAAACGTATCCGCGTTTTCAGTAGCACTGGGGTTAAAACTGATTTCCCCGGACAGAAAGGAATTGTAAAAAAAGACGATCATCTCCTGTTGGTTGGGCAGTTGCACGCGGTAGGGTTGCGTGATATCCAGTTTAGGATCTTTCGCCTGCCACGGTGCCAGGATGGTAAATTCGATGTCATGTTCTTGCAGGGCCTGCAAAGATGCCAGGTCCATGGCGGTTTCTGGCAGCCACATGCCTTTTGGTTCATGACCAAAACGGGTAACGTAATCTTTGATTCCCCAGCAGATCATGGTGCGCTTATCACGCTCACTCGCCAGAGGCATAATGATGTGATAATAAGGTTGCGCCATGGCATTACTGATGCCGGTGCGCTGGTAAACCAGCTTTTCCTGATCGCTGATTGCACGTACGGTTTCGGGGTGGTGTTTTTCCATCCACGCGAACAGAGTTGGTCCGATATTGAAGGACATCTTTTGGAAGTTTCCAGTCTGCGCATTGGGCAGGTAGCATTCCTGGAAGATGCGTTCTGTCCAATTGCCGTAGGATCCAGCGCCGTATTCGTTGGGGATTTCTCCGCTGAAAGGATCCTCTCTGGGAGGTTGATAAAAATGTCCGTGGATGCCAAAATGGTTTTTCGCCATGAATAATTTTCCTTGAAAAAGATTGATCCAACCTCGTCATTGTACCGTAAAAGTGATAAGTAAATATTTCAAAAAACCTCCTCCATTTGAATATTTGAATGGAGGAGGTTGAATTTTAATTATTTGAATGACTAATTATTGTTGCTGACACACTTATCTGGCAAATTACCCTCATCGATTGTGACATTGATGGCTGTCGAAAAGCCAGAGGTGTTCCCCATCCCGTCAATTGCCAGAGCGACGATCTGCTTTCCTTCGATTGCAGTACAACTTTCCCATTGGAAAGTCCCATCTGCAGCTGCTGTAGTTTTTCCTAAATAAAAGGTGTTGTTATCCTCGATCTGGTAGATTTCTATCAGGCAGGTTGGGCAAGCCGTACCACTGACGGTATAAGTTGTAGCACTGTCAATGGTAGGAGCCGCCAGATTGAGATTCCCATTTTCTACTAGGAAAATAGCGTTATCCGCTTTCATGCTGAAGGTATTGGAGCGTATTAGATTAGCCGTGCCGTAATCCACACGAACAGCGTTCGATTTCATATTGAAAGTATTTCCCTGGACATAATTATTCGATGAATAATTCTCAAAGAATACACCGGCTACATCTGAACCGCTGATGGTATTCCCGGCGATATAGTGGTATTCAATGCCCGGATCACCGATGCGCAGACTGATATCTTTTGTGGAGATACGGTTGCCCTCGCTTGTTGTGAAACCGCCGATGATGTCGTGTTTTTGCCCCATGTTGATGGCAATTCCGACATTGCCTTCGAGCATTTTCTCGCCGCTGGCATCCAACCCGATGATGTTGCCCAGGATGATATTGTCGGTGACGCCGTATCCGTTCAAATTGATCCCAATTTGGTTGCCGCTGATCAGGTTGCCCTCTCCCTCAGCGGTGCCACCTACCCGGTTGTAGCTCACTGTCCAGATGGTCAAGCCGGTGTTATTGGGAATAGCTTTGGTGCCAGTGATATCGGTGCCGATGTAATTGCCGATCACGGAGTTCTGGTAGCTGTTGGGATCGCTCATGATGATGCCCAGATCACTGCCGCTGATGATATTACGCATTTCAGGCTGGGTTCCACCAATGACAGTATTGGATGCGCCTGATTCGATAATGATATTGGATTGGGAATCAGTCCGAATGGCTTTGCTTCCGGTTATATCCAGTCCGATCAGGTTGCCCATTACCTGAGTGTGATTGCCCCAGGTGTCCAGATTGCTGAAGGTGTTGCCGCTGATCACATTTCCTTCTCCCTCGCTGGTTCCACCCACAAGGGTATCCTTGCACCATTCTGAGATGAACACTCCGTAATAATTAGGGAAGGCGCTGGTTCCCTTGACGTCGGTACCGATCAGGTTACCGCTGACGACATTGTTGTTGCCATACAGGATGATGCCATTGATCCCATTCCCGCTTAACAAGTTACCTTCACCGAGGGGACCCTCACCAACCAGACGATTTCCACCGATCTGATTGTTATCACCATTGATGCGAATTCCATTTTCGGGGAAATTGATGATCTGCAGACCCTTGATAACACTGTTGGAAGTATAAAATTCAAGCCCTGTGCCTGATTCTAGCTGGCTGCCATCCACGATCACTCCGGCGTTGCTGGCATCGATGGTAATAGAATTGATCTGGTCGATAGTGGGCAGCGGTGAAAGCACCTGAATGGTTGTGGGTTTGGAGGGTGAGAAGACCTGGGTATCGAAATCGATCACCATCCCGTCGCTCTGGTTGAAAAGACATTCTCGCAGGCTGCCCACCCCATCATCTGCAGCACTGGTCACGGTACAGCTGCTGGAAGGCTGAAAGGTTGAATCCCCTTTTGCATAATCATTTATCCCACTAAAATCCCGGGCAGGATAAGTGTAGCTGATGTTTTGAACGTCTGGCTGTTTCAATTCACTGCTGGCAGGTAAGATGTTTTCAATGGGGACCTGCATCCCCGTGCTGCTGTGGTCTCTTTGGTAGATCAGCAGCCCGCCGAAGCTATCTGCCACCAACATGGTATTCCCATGCACAAAGCAGTCATAGGCAATGCCGGGAGTATCCACAGTTTTAAGCAGAAGCGGTTCTTCAATATTCGTGAGATCAACCATCTGGATGCCAGCGCCGAGGCAGCTAAGATATGCCATGCTGCCATCCAGGAAGATTTCCATCACCGTTCCCGGAACAGTTAGTTCCGAAATCTTTCTGGGGGATGAAGGATTGCTCACGTCGACCAGCATGATGCCGCTTTCACTGGATGTCACGATAGTGTTTTCATCAAGGAATATGATCCCTTCACCTGCACTGGTTCGTTCAAGAGTGCTGATCTGTGCCAGGTTGGCTGGGTCGCTGATGTCGACCAATTGCAACTGGTTGTTGTTCACCGAGATCAACAAATTTTCTTGGGCATCGGCGTTGATAGGGTTCTCGAAGGGAATACGGTTGATCACCATTGGCTGGTTGGGGTTCCGCACATCCACTACGCCGTCAAAGTTTTCACCGGGGATGAAAATATAGCCATTGGAATAAGCCATGGAGCGAAATGCCATATTGAATACTGCTTCATCGTTGGGAACCTGCCCCAATAATTGCGGTTCGAGCGGATTACTGATGTCGAAGATACGCAACGGGTAATCAGTTGCCAGATGCGTGGATAAATATGCAATATCATCCTCGACTAATACTTTATTGGCATAACCGCCTTCCGTATCGAACCAGGCGGTTTCTGCAGGGCTGTTGGGATCACTAAGATCAATGGTACGCATTCCCGATAAACCGGCTGCAACGTATGCGGTCCTGCCGTTCATGGTCACGCGTCTGGCATCCAGGATTGGTAAATAACGGTCGAGCAGAGTGAGATTGTGGGTATTGGAAAGATCGAAGACCAACAACCCTTTTTCCTTATCGGTAACATAGGCGTTTTCACCGTTCAATACACCCTGGTAGGTGAACCCGGTATCCGGGTACACGCCTTGCAGATTGGGTGCCTGACCGGAAATGTCATACAGGCGGATACCGTCCGTTCCATCCATTACCAGCAAGTTGCTGCTCTGAATGGTCACATCCATTACCCATCCATCAGTGGGGATGGCTTCCAATACTTTGGGTGATAGCGGATCAGAAATATCCACCACTCCGATGCCTCCCCAGGCAGCCGCGCTGAAAAGGCGGTTTCCAGAG
The DNA here is from genome assembly GCA_012798455.1 of Chloroflexota bacterium. Classification (GTDB taxonomy): domain Bacteria; phylum Chloroflexota; class Anaerolineae; order Anaerolineales; family Anaerolineaceae; genus UBA4781. Next base: position 23,084 of record JAAZNC010000035.1, read on the forward strand.
AGTACCAGCCCGTATTGAAATCCATCTATATTATAAATGCCGACTTCTTGCGGTTGTTCGATATTGGTGAGATCAACTACTAGCAGCCCGCTGCCGCCCCCGGCTGCATAAAGTGTGTTCCCGGATATTTCTACATCATAAGCATACGCCAGCGGATAAGCTTCACTCACCCAGGCAGGTTCTGATGGCTGTGAGATATCCAGCACCTGGATGCCATTGGGTCCATCAGCCAGGATAGCATGGCTTCCTTTGATGGTGATGTCTTCTGTATAACCAAGGGTGTTATACGTTCCTACCAACCTGGGTGATGCCGGGTCGGAAACGTCCAATATCTGCATACCTGCAGTGCCACAAGCAGCCAATAAATAACCAGAACCATTACTGGTCAGGCTCTCCACAAAATTAGGCAGGATCGGGCTGCTCCCCAGCAATATTGGGTTGCCCGGATCGCTGATATCAAAACTTTCAATATGCATACCCACCCCTGCATAGAGGGTCTGTCCCTGAATCACCACTGCCTGGGTGGTGCCACCAACCTGTGAGGTTAAAGACCATGTATCTTCCGGGTTTTGGGCAGCGGCAAAAATTGGATTGGAAATGAGTGTAGATAGAAACGAAATTGACAAACAAAGCCTGAGCAAGAATCCCTTTTTCATTGTATTCTCCTCGATCGATTAAATTAACTAACTAGACTTTGCAGGGAAGACATACCCCTAAGTGAATTATAGCAAGATTCGTTTTTTATAAGAAGAGTTTTATTCTGAAGAAAAGAAATGTATATTTATTCAAATGGCAAAATAAAGATGAGGTGATCATTTCTGACTACCTCACCTTACAATTTTCTTCAGGCTGAATCTAACTTAACAGATACCCTCCATCAACTACGATAGTTTCTCCGGTAATATATGCGGCTGCATCACTCGCCAAGAACAATGCCACGGTGGCGATCTCATCCGGTTCACCCTGTCGTCCCAATGGGATACGTGCAGTGAAAGCTTTTCCCATTTCGTTGATCTGTTCTTGTGTTAATCCGGCGGCCTTGATCATGGCTGCCGAACTCTGGGTGGCTCCGGGTGTTTCGATTCCGCCGGGTGCAATGGCATTTACCAAAATACCCTGCTTGCCCCATTCCATGGCTAATGACTTGGTCATCATTACCACTCCGCCTTTCGAGGAATCGTAATGCACCAGATTCCCGGTGGGGTGGATGGCATCAATGGATGCGATATTGATGATCTTCCCACTATGTTTGCCTTCGATCATTTTTTGCGCTGCTTTTTGTGTGAAGAAGAAAGTACCTTTCAGGTTGATATCCAGCACACGATCCCAACCTTCTTCGGTCATGTTCAAGGCGGGTGTGAAGGGGAACACTCCGGCGTTATTTACCAAAATATCAATGCTGCCAAATCTATTAACGGTAAAATCGACTGCATTTTCGATATCAGCCATTTTGCTTATATTGGTCTTGATGAATTCGATTTTTCTGCCTTGCCGGTTGAGTTCTTGTTTGGTTTGCTCACCATGTTCTTGATTGATATCCGCGATCACTACTACTGCACCGGCTTCACTGAGCCGTTCTACAATGCTTCTCCCGATACCCATTGATCCACCTGTTACGATGGCGGTTTTTCCGCTCAGGTTGAATAATTGAGGTATTGTTTTTGAAGACATTTTTACCTCCGTCTTAAATATAATATTTATCTTAATAATGATAAAAATTAATAGGGAACTTTGATATAAGAAAATTATCTGAACCATCCAGAAAGTCCAGTGGGACTTCAATGAGGTTGATGACCTGTAGGAGATTTTCCACTTTTATTTTCCGGTTGTTCACGCCACGTTAGTCTTTTATGCCAGATTACTGTTCATTTGCACTTCGATCAGACGTTTGTATAATCCATTTTCTTTCATCAGTTCCTGATGGGTACCTTGTTCAACGATTTGATTGCCTTCCAACACTACGATCAGGTCTGCATTACGGATAGTGGACAGGCGGTGGGCAATGATGATGACGGTCTTCCCAACCATCAGCTTTTCGAGTGCCTGCTGGATCAACAATTCCGTTTCGGTGTCGACCGAAGAGGTTGCTTCATCTAATATCAGAATGGGTGCATTCTTCAAGACGGCCCGAGCGATGGCGATGCGCTGGCGCTGCCCGCCAGATAGCTTCACCCCGCGTTCCCCGATCATCGTATCATATCCCTCCGGTAGTCTTTCAATAAACTCGTCGGCATTAGCAACCTTTGCTGCAAGATACAATTCTTCTTCGGTGGCATCTTGGCGACCGAAAAGGATGTTTTCTCTTACCGTTCCATGAAATAGGAATATGTTTTGCAGTACGATGCTGATGCGCTGGCGGATGCTTTTGATCGTCAGATCACGAATATCAAACCCATCGATGGTTATGGACCCTTCATCGATATCATAAAAACGCGGGATCAGGTTTACCAGGGTGGTCTTTCCTACTCCCGTGGGACCCACCAGTGCCACTACCTTCCCGTGCGGGATCTGTAGGTTGATCTGTCTCAGAACCGGGATACCTTTTTCATAACCGAAACTCACATTATATAGAGTGATGGTACCTTTGCTGCCTTCTGGCAACGGGATGGCATCCGGTTTTTCTATTATGCTGGGTGCTTCTTTGAAAAGTTCGTTCACCCGTTCTGCGCCAGCCAGGGCTTGTTGTACACTTTCCCATACTTTGCTCATTTCGCGCACTGGTTGGTATAACAGATCCAGGTATAAGAAAAATGCTACCAGATCAGCTATTGCCAGGGTTTGCCCTAGGATGAATTTTCCGCCAAAATAGATCAGGATGATGGTGCCCAGGGAAGAGGAAAATTCGATCAAGGGATGGAAAGTTGCCATCAAACGTAGGGCATACAGCATCGAGTCGCGGTATTGCATGATATGTCCTTTTAGACGCACCGCTTCGGCTTCCTCGCGTGTGAATGCCTTAATCTCGAGCACGCCGGATAGATTATCGTTGAGCGTGGCATTCAATTCTCCCAACTTTCGCTGACGGGTGCGAAAAGCTGGGCGCACATATTTATCGAATGCCTGCATAGCAAGCACGATCAATGGAACTGGAAGGATACTCAATAATGTCAGGCTGGCATTAACGCGTAACAAGATTGCCACTACACCCAATAGCGTCAAAATATTGGCTGTCAAATCCGGGATAGCATGTGCAATCAGATTTTCCAGCAAATCGGTGTCATTGATCAATTGCGACATGAGGTTGCCGGTCTGCTTGTTCTCGTAAAAACGCAGGGAGAGCCGTTGGATGTGTTCATACAGGCTGGAACGCACGTCCGCGACCACACTCCAACCAGCTATATGTGCCATATAACTGCGTATGAACTGCAATCCTGCCCGTGTGATATAAACTCCCAATGCCAACAGTGCCAATTTGGTGATCTCTTGCATATCGCTTTGCACCATGTTGAAACTGGTGACGGTTGCGACCATCGTTTTTACGATCCAGGGTGCCAGCAGTTGCACCCCCACCAGCAACAGCATGCTGAGCACTGTCAAGATCAGTACTCCGCTGTATTTCTTTAGATATTGGAAGACGAACTGGAATGACTTCACGAAAATTACCTCCGATGAAATGATTACTGTTAAAAATTACAGCCCCATTCTACCTTACCCTGGCTGTTCTCCAGAAAAAGATAGTTATGCCTATCACAGACGAACAGGGTGAAGTGATACTACAAGTGTCTGATGACAATTCAGACCGATTTCATTAAGCTGAAGATATGCTTTAGCCTGCAATTCCCTATAGAAAGCTTGATGTCGCCGGAACCGGATCAAGATGAAGATCAGAATTCTTTCGATTATTTTATCCCAGATGTTTTTATTTTTTTCTGCCTGCTCAGGGGGAAATGTTATCGCATCCGGGTCAATGGGAATCACGCCTGAACCCCAGAATTTTTCAACCTTGCAGCAGATCTCCAATTATCCCTTTTATTTATATTCCTACCCTGGGGATTATGGATTCGAGGAATATTTAAAAATAGGTGTCCACGCCCAAATACAACCGTTTCTCCCGGTTGAAAGTGATTTTGCCTGTTCGGTTTTTTCGGCTTTTGATGGTGATGGCAACGCTGTCTTTGGCAGGAATTTCGATTGGTACCACCATCCGATTTTATTATTGTTTACTCAACCCTCAAAAGGTTATCGCTCAGTTTCGATGGTGGATATTTCTTACCTTGGTTATGATTTGCAGCACACACCACTGGATGATCCGCAAGCGCTTTCGAATGCACCTTACCTGCCCTTTGATGGCATGAACGAAGCCGGTTTGTCAGTCGGGATGATGAGTGTTCCACATGCTGAGGGCGGGGATGATCCTGCCAAATATACGCTGGATAGTCTGGAACTGATACGTCTTATGCTTGATTATGCCGGAGATGTGCAGGAAGCTGTGCAGTTAATTCAGGATTACAACGTCGATTTCGGCAGTGTGCCTTTACATTATCTGATAGCAGATCAAGGTGGGCATTCAGCCGTGATTGAATATATTGGTGGAAAACCTGTTGTCATCTGGAGTGAAAAAGATTGGCAGATTTCCACTAATTTTCTGCTTACCGAGCAATTTACCCAGGGAACTTGCTGGCGTTATGATCTCCTCGAAGCTGCTCTGAGCGACAGTCAGGGTAATTTGACCATGCAAGAAAGCATGAATCTGTTGCAATCAGTCTCACAAACGAGTAACACTGCCACACGCTGGTCGGTGGTTTATAACCTGGTTGATAAAACTTTCTGGATAGTTATTGGGGCAGATTATGCCAACGTTTATAAATTTTCATTGGCGTATTGACAATATACCGGTATTTTCAGTACGCTTAAAGACATACGATTGATCCTGTTTCACGAATATGATTGTGCTACAATATCTAATAGCATCTTCGAGTCCATCTGCCTAAAGTGTTAAAACCACGGTGTTTGGACCGATAGGGTGCGAGTGGAAACGCTCCCGCCTCCCGTTTGGAAAGAGGATGTGCTGATGGTTTACGCCATTTAACAGCAACCCTTTCCGGTTGCTGTTTTTAATAGCAAACGGGTGAGGGAGGGATTACCAAAAAATATTCATGGCACATGAAAGAGGAGAAAATGAGTAAGAAATTAGTTTTAATTAGTGTATTGGTGGCGGGTTTGTTGCTGTCTGCTTGTGCAACCAAAACTGCCGAAGCCCCCGTGGAAGCTGCTCCTGCCGCAGAGCCCATTTTGACACTTAGCGGTGTAGCAGAAGCTTCCTGGACAGAAGCGGATCTGAAAGGGATGACCCTGATCGATGTGGATTACACCAACAAAGATGGTGAAACCACTACTTACAGTGGTGTGGCTATTCTCGATCTGCTGGCTGCTGCCGGTGTGACTGATTATGCTACCATCTCTATGATCGCGTCCGATGGTTTCAGCGCTGATGTTAGCTCTGACGAATTAGCTGCTTGCACTACCTGTATCATTGCTTTCGATGATGATGGCACTCTGCGCTCGGTATTGCCTGATTTTTCCAGTAAGCAACAGGTCAAAGATCTGGTCGGGATTTCTGTCCAGTAAATGTCCTTGGTTTAAGGCAAAAGAGAGCAGTTCACACACCTGAACGCTCTCTTTTTGATTAAAAACGTTACATATATATAATAGATCGTGGTATTGAATTTTAGTTTATGAAAGCTTTTATTAATAATGAGAAGGTGAATAATGCTGGATGCCCGTACTGCCAAATGGCCCGAAGTGAAAGAATACATCGAAAAAGGTTGTGTTGCCATCCTGGCGTTTGGCGCGCAGGAAGAGCATGGTCCACATTGCCCGCTTTCCACCGATACCATCATGGCAGCTGGGCTTGCCAGACGTTTGGCTGAAAAGCTGGATGCTCTCTTGCTGCCTCCTATCCCTTATGGCGAAACTTGGAATAATTCTCGTTTTCCCGGCACCATCACTATTTCATTTTCTACCGCTAAGGCACTGATCATGGATATTGCCATAAGCTTGAAAAAGACTGGCTTGAAAGCGCTCATCATCGTGAATGGACATTTTGGCAATCGTGCACCGGTCGAACTGGCTTGCCAGATATTGCGCGATGACCACAACTTCCCTACCCTGCACTTGGATTACCCGGGTATGGCGCGTCTGGCCGCTGAGATCTGCGAGTCCAAGCCGGCGGGCATGGGCTTTTATCATGCCGATGAATTGGAAACTTCCATTGTGTTGGCGCTGGAACCCACTGCTGTGTGTATGGAACGCGCCGTGGCGGAATACCCCGACTTTCCTCCTACCCTTGGTTCTCAACCTATCTATTTGGACGAGTTCAACCACTCCGGCGTTTTTGGGGATCCTACCTTGGCAAGTGCTGAGAAAGGGGAGCGGTTGTTGAAAGGATTGACTGTCGCAGCACTGCAGGTGATCACACCTTTTCTAGATTCTATCAAATAGTTACTCGCGAACTTCTTTCTAATAGAGTATGAAATATTAAAAAGAAAAGAGCTATGGATTAAACAATCAAAACTTACAGTGTGTTTTTACTTCAGAGTTGTTGAAGGATATCGTCGATGACTGCATATACACTTCTTCACCCAGCCCTATTAATTAGAAATATCTTGCTCAGTTTTCATCTCGTATCCTCCTGCATAGGATCAACCTATCATCTCGTTACTCATCAATCTATTTGCAACCTTATTTTCCGTTTCACGTAAATAAGAATAGGAATAAATGAGAATAGAAGGAGAACAAATGAACACTGAAATGAATGATAACAAGGATGATTGCTGCAAGCCGAAAACGGTTCATCACCATGGTGCATCTAATGCTATTTACGGGTTAGGCTTTGTGGGAGCTTGTGTGTACTTCATCGGTCAAGCCGCTACTTTTTGGCTTGGTGTGCTGGGTTTCTTGAAAGCACTTGTCTGGCCTGCTTTACTGATTTTCGAACTGCTCAAATACTTGAACATGTAAGATTGACACATGTAGAGTTTTATTGATCTGAAAATAATTCAAAATAGAAAACTTTCAGCATTCTGAATCTAATGAACTATTATGGGATGTCCACATCTTTGCTCGTGTGGCATCCCAGACGGTAGTGTTCGAATTCATTTCTAAAAAATGGATTTATCAAGCAATAATGGAGGATCGTTATGAAAAAGAGAATTATGAACTTGTTCTGGGGTATTGTGTTGATCGCATTGGGAGTGGTTTTTTTACTGCGTGAAATGAATATCATTTATTTTCAAGATATATCGAATACTCTATGGGCTTTGATCTTCGCAACCCTATCTGCTTTCTTCTTGATCACCTATTTTTTGAGCGATAAAAAGACGTGGGGTTTGCTATTTCCGGTGACGGTGCTGGCAGGCATCGCCTTGACCATAGGATTGGATGATACTCGCATGGGGCGTATCCTCGGCGGTGCCCCTATTTTGTTGGCGGTCGCTGTACCATTCCTCGTGGCATTTTTTGAAGATCGTGAAACCAGGCGATGGGCATTGATCCCCGCTTGGGCAATGACGGTTTTAACGATGGTGGTGCTCTTTGAACGATTTTTGAACGGCAATCTGATTGGTGCGCTGGTGCTCTATAGCATCGCTTTACCGTTCCTGCTGGTTTATATTATGGATCATAAGCGCAATTGGGCTCTTATCCCGTGCCTGGCATTGATGGTGGTAGGTACCATTCCATTGTTGGGGATGTTTGTGTTTGGAGCATACTTTGATATCGCAGTGGTGGTGTTGATGGCTGTTCCTTTCTTGGCGGTCTACTTGTGGTCAAAGAAAAATTGGTGGGCGTTGATTCCGGCTGGCGTTTTCACCAGCATCGCCCTCTCTTTCATCCTTTCGGAACGGCTGCGCATTCCTTTCCCGTCAGAACTCTTTCTGGCAGGGCTGGGATTGACCTTCGGTATCTTGTGGCTCATGCGCGAGCAGTACTCCACGGATTGGGCGAAATTCCCTGCTCTGGCGCTGTTTGGGGTTGCGGTGCTGGTTCTTTTCGCTACCAATTCTTCTGATCTGGTTGGACCTATTGTTCTGCTAGTGACGGGCGCGGTGCTCTTACTGGGCAGTATCTATGATCGTTCACGCAAGCTCGCAGCCTCGGATCAATCTGAGGGAAAATAGCGGATTGATTTTGTAAGTTTTGTTTTTATGGAAAATAGGATCGAGGTGCTTATCTAAGCACCTCGATTTTATGAAACTGAAGTTCTCGGAATTTTGATGGTCTTCCAATAAACACATTCAGTGATTGAAAATTCATCGTATTTAATGTGATCGGTATTTAATATTGTGCTGACGACGAATAACCCCGTATAGGTGAATCACAATGGACGGTCGATCAGCGCAGCAGCTACCAGTAGAGCATCACGGTTGCCAGGTAGAGGATCACAGAGTGACCAGGATCTTTATTACCGGTGGAACTCCATTACATTTGTTAAATGCAGTCAATGCAGAAACCGTAGCACGCGTATGGGATGAAAAGAAAACCATCTAGCCACAAGGACCATGATTCTCATCCCAATTAATAAAATAACACTGATGATCACTGCCGCGTATACAAGATCCACCCATACTTCCGCGTATAGCAGTCGAAATAGCGTTTTTGATCGCAAAATGGATGATCAACGACGATTGAAAGAAAAATATCAAACGATAAAGAGAATATTTAACCTGTTCCTTCCGGTCATCATTTCTTCCATACCGTCGTGCTTTGGTATAGAGTTGTTTTGGATATAATAACTGCTGTCCGAATGGGAGAAATACTGGATTGGATGGGTTTAAAAATACAGATGTTTGACGGTTAACCCATTGTTGATCAGTTCTTTCAAAGCATCCACCCCGATGCGCAGGTGCATATCCAGAAATTCCTGTGTCACCTTCTTATCGCTCGCTGCTGTTTTGATGCCCTCTGGAGTCATCGGTTGGTCTGAAATCAACAACAGCGCTCCGGTTGGGATCTCGTTGTAAAAACCGGTGCTGAACAATGTTGCCGTTTCCATATCCACGGCCATAACGCGGATGCGGCGCAGATAGTTCTTGAATTCCTCATCATGCTCCCACACCCGCCGATTGGTGGTGTACACCGTTCCTGTCCAGTAATCCCGGTCGTGGTTGCGAATAGTGGTTGAGATGGCTTTCTGCAGGTTGAAGGCGGGCAGGGCAGGCACCTCTGGAGGAAAATAATCGTTGGATGTCCCCTCTCCGCGGATGCCGGCGATGGGCAAAATCAGGTCGCCAAGGTCATTTTTCTTTTTCAAACCGCCGCATTTACCCAGGAACAATGCTGCTTTGGGATGGATGGCACTCAGCAGGTCCATCACGGTGGCAGCATTAGCACTACCCATACCGAAATTGATGATAGTGATTCCCTCGGCAGTGGCGTTGGGCATCGGTTTATCAAGCCCGTTGATGGGTACTTTATACCATGCCGAGAACATATTCAAATAATCTTCAAAATTGACCAGCAGAATGTACTCTCCGAAATCCTTGAGGGCTGTGCCGGTGTAGCGCGGTAGCCAGTTGTCAACGATCTCTTCTTTCGTCTTCATCATTCCTCCGGGTTTTCGATTGATAACTTATTGGTAAAAACCAAACAATCGTCCAGTGGATCGTCTTTGGTTTGTATGCATGAATAGGCATGCTCTAAGAATATTATAGTCTTTCCCCAGAGTTGCTTGATGGAATTTTTCTGTGGCGCCCTCACTTATAGAATTTGATAATGAATATTGTATTTTGTTAATTGATTTTCGTGGCATTTGAATGATTCTAGAAATAAGTGATTGAAACAATATTTTGAGTCCATTGATGAATGGATTGCGCAAATGTTTGCGCAAAATATAATATAATAAAGACATGGCAAATATAAATGATGTTGCAGAACGGGCAAATGTTTCGATCACTACGGTATCCCATGTAATTAACCAGACCCGCTATGTGAGTGATGATCTAACTGAACGTGTTAGAAAAGCGATGGAAGAACTGGATTATCATCCAAACTCACTGGCGCGTGGTTTGCGAAGTGGTAAAACGAAAACGATTGGTTTGGTGATTCCGGATATTTCCAACCAGTTTTTTGCAGAGATATCAAGAAAGATTGAAGATAAGGGTTATGAGAATGGCTACAGCGTCATTCTTTGTAATACGGATGATGACCCGTATAAGGAAAAAAATTATATCGATGTGTTGTTAGCAAAAAAAGTTGAAGGTATCATATTTATTTCCGCAGGAGTGGAATCGAACTACCTTGAAAAAACAATTGAGTTCAATATCCCAATTGTTGTGGTGGATCGCGACATCAAAGAAAATGATTACGACATTGTATTGGTTGACAATAGCGTCGGAGGATTTGATGCCACTAGATATTTGATCGAGTTGGGACATCGACGTATTGCATGTATTGCTGGACCTTCGCCGATAACACCCAGTGCCCAGCGCGTAGCTGGCTATAAACAGGCGCTTCAAGAAGCAGGTATCCAGATTGATACGAACCTGATTATTCCGGGAGATTTCCATTACGAAAGCGGCGATAGAGCCATGAGAGCATTGTTGGCGTTGCCACAACCACCAACGGCTGTGTTTGCTTGTAATGATATGATGGCATTGGGGGCGTTTCAGGCTGTGAATAATCAGGGCATGAAAATCCCTGAAGATATCTCAGTTATTGGTTTTGATAATATTCCTTTCTCACAAACGGTGTATCCTATGCTGACCACCATGGCACAACCGATTCATGAAATGGCAGATTTGGTTGTTGACCTGCTCGTTGATAAAATAAAGTTTCATCGGCAGCGGGTAAGAACGAATGAAAGAGAATTAAATTATAAAAGGATTGTTCTAGAAACAAAATTAATAAAAAGGAATTCATGCAGAGCGATATGAAAAAGAAAATTGTTGTTTTAGGTAGTATCAACATGGATCTGGTGGTTCGTACTGATCGTGCGCCGGAAGGTGGAGAAACATTGACCGGTTCAAGTTTTCAGACAATCCCAGGAGGAAAAGGAGCAAACCAGGCAGTAGCAATCGCGCGTCAGGGGGGCGAAGTGGTTATGGTTGGCAGAGTAGGCAATGATGCATTTGGAAATGAATTGGTGGCAAAGCTAAAAGAAAATAAAGTGAATGTTGATCAAGTAAAATATGATGATACCTGTTCAACAGGCGTTGCTATGATCGTTGTGGAAAAAACTGGGCAAAATCGAATTATTGTTGTGGCTGGCGCAAATGGAAGAGTTATCAATACCGATGTCAATGAAGCCAGAACTTTATTTAGCCAGAGCGAATTTCTTGTTGTACAACTGGAAACACCATTGTCAACTGTTGCATATGCTCTGAATGCAGCCAAAGCCGAGCATGTTCGAACGGTGTTCAATGCAGCACCAGCACCAAGCAAGCCCCTTGATGATGCAATGCTTAAACAAATTGATTACCTGTTGGTTAATGAAACCGAAGCAGAAACCATTGCCGACAAAGCTGTAGAAAATATTGAATCAGCTTTAGAGGTAGCACAAAATTTACAAAGGAAAACAAAGGGAAATATTGTCCTTACGCTCGGCGAGAAAGGGTCAGTGGTTGCAGATGGTACTTCGGTCTGGCATACACCAGCATTCAAAATAGAAGTAGTAGACACAACCGCGGCAGGGGATGCATTTACGGGAGGGTTGGTTAATTCTTTGCAGAAAGGTATGTCGTTAAAAGATGCTGTTATCCATGCGAGTGCAGCTGGTGCATTGGCAGCCTGTAAATTTGGAGCACAACCATCATTGCCCACTGGGGATGAGATCAAAGAGTTTCTCGCTTCCCGGAATATTTGTTAATAGAAAAATGATTGATGCGTGGGTATATAGAGAAAAATTATTGGTACCGAGGTGAATTTTTTAGAGGTAATTCTTTAATGGTGAGAAATCTCTTAGAATACTATCAACTTTACTCTCACACATGTGAAAATATAGGTGCTCACCCCATAATTTGAGGTTTCAAGAAGGCGGTATTGCTCAGAGGCTGTGGAAAAATGGAGGAAATTTGGAGAAAAGTGGAGAGAATGAAGATTTTTCAACGCAAAACCCTCTATCTGGATGGTATCTGGCAGATCACACCCTGACCGTTTTTATACTCTTTGCTTCTATTCGAGTCATTATCGATCACCAGGCACACTACACCCTAGGCAATAATAGGAGCAGGGTTTCTCAGATTGACTCCATATAACAGCTTGACCA
>JAAZNC010000036.1 GCA_012798455.1 Chloroflexota bacterium
ATCGGAGCTCCCGTAGATAGTCGTTCAATTAGAGAGGGTTCCAACAAGATCTGTTTGTTCTCAAGAGGAATATGTTTCACCATCTGGATCAACATTTCACTTACCATGCCGCCAATCTGGAAGATGGGCTGGCTGACAGTTGTCAATGGAGGATGGGTATAGGCAGCAGAGGGAATATTGTCAAAACCTGTCACAGAGATATCTTTGCCAACCGTCAGGTCGGAATCTTGAATGGCGCTGATGGCACCCATCGCCATGAGATCGTTGAGCGCTACAATAGCAGTTGGGGGCTCTTTTAGTTGGATCAATTCCATGGCTCTCTCATAACCACCTTTTTCGGTCAGATCGCCGGTAAGGATCTCATTTTCGTGCAGTTGAATACCATGTGAACGTAACCCCGATTTCAATCCTGCAATACGATGTACAGCAAAGGTATATTCCATGGAAGGAGCGATGCACGCGATATGGCGATGTCCCAGACCGACCAAATAATCTGCGATCAATTGCATGCCAAACTCCGAATTTTCATCTACAAAGGGAATATCTTCCATACCCGGAACACGACCAAAAGCCACAAAGGGAAAGCCAATGCTGTTGAGATATTTAATACGCGCGTCATCCACCCTTGTGCGCACGATGATAAAACCATCCACCCGATTGCTTTGAACCTCATACTGGTATGTCTTGATCTCTTTATCACCAGGTGGGCAGGTGGAAACCAACATGTCGTATCCATAATCAGAAGCTTTATTGCCAATACCTGCCAGGAATTCGCTGAAAAAAGGATCGGAAAAACGTGGACCAAAAGTTGGCAGGATAAATCCGATCGTATCAGTGGTTTTCTGGCGCAATAACTGAGCCTGACGATTAGCAATATATCCCATCTCCTCAGCCGCTTGTCGTACCAGTTCCTTGGTCTCCTGGCTGACATCATCATAATCGTGCAATGCCCGTGAAACAGTGGTGATCGATCTTCCTACCTTTTCTGCGATATCTCGAATGGAAGGGGACACAGTTATTCTCCTCTAACCAAAACGTTTTGGATATATGTAGATTGTATACCAAAACGTTTTGGTTTTCAACTATTTGTCTTAAATTTAAGGAAATTGATGTGAATTGCGTTTTGAGATAAACAAATACTATAGAAAAATTCTAAGGAATAATTGCAGCCATAGCTAAGCTATGGCTGCAATCTGTGAACTAAGCAGACTTAGAAGGTTTGAAGGCCTGAAATATCAAGTTGAGCACAATCCCCAATAATGCGCCGGTGGCGATCGCCGGCCAGCCATCCGGGAAAATGGATTGCAGCAGCGGAATGGGCATGAGCCCGTTGGGATAGCCGATGTGACCACCCACGCCGATGATGAAGATGACAGCACCAACCGCCAGATTGCGCGGATCGAAGAGATCCACTTTTTCTTCGATCATCAGAGCAATACCCTGCATTCCGATCACACCAAACAAATAGATGGATAAACCACCTGTCACTGCGGTCGGGATACTGCGCACGACTCCGCTCAAAATACCACTGAAAGAAAGAATGATGGCAATGACTGCCGCACAGACCAATGAAAAACCGGAATAATTCTGGGTGATGACCATCAAGGAATTGTTTTCACCATAGTTGGTGCCGGCTGCTCCACCGATGAAACCGTTGATCATATCCCCCACCCCATCCAACACCAAGTTCAACCCCACGAACCTGCTAAGACCCACTTTTTCGCGATTCTTCCGCTCGGCTAATTTATCTACATACAAACCGATCTGGTAGAGATGGGCAGTAGATTCCGGAATGGTGGCGATTGCCATGATGGCAATGCTGGCAATGGCAGTAATAGAAAGTTCGCTTGTAAAGGAGGGCAGAGTCACATGCGGAACCATGAAAAATTGTGATTGGGTGATGAGAGTGAAATCAACCAACCCCAGTGGGATTGCTGCCCCATAGCCCACAATCGCACCCAATAAAATGGGCAGCATGCCGATAAACCCTTTGCCACGTAAATAGACCGAAAAAAGAATAGTTGCCATGAGGGTGATGAAAGCAGCCAGCCACCAGGCACCATTATCGGTCACCCCAAAAGCACCCCCGCTGGCATTCCTCAGGGCAGTATAGCCCAAGGAAAAACCGATTACACAGGCAACCGAACCAGTGACAACAGGAGGTAAGATTTTGTTGATGAGCTTCTTCCCTCCACCATAATGGATCAACAGCCCCACTAGTATGTTGATGATACCGGTGCACACGATACCCGCCTGGGCAGTGCGAATCAATTCATCAGGTGCCAGTATTCCATATTGCGTTTTAGTGATCGCCAGAATAGCAGCGATATAACTGAAACTTGATCCATAATAGAGGGGAATAAAAGTACCGATCTTCAATTTCGATAAGATCAATGCCACCAGGGTAGCTACCCCCGATGCCAGCAATACTGTATTGATGTGAAATCCAACCAGTAGTGCCACCAGCACGGTGGCTGGGAACATAGTCAGGACGTGCTGTAGACCCAACAGCACCATTTTTCCGAAAGGTGGTCGATCGTTCGGGAGGTAATAATTGTTTTTTTGTACTTCGTTCATCTTTTTTTCTCCTTTGGTTAATTTTTTATAAAAAAAGACCCCCAAAAATGGGGGTCTTTTTCTAACAAATGGGAAACGCCAACGGCCCTGAACCGATCCAAGTGGTGAACTTTAGTTTCATGATCTTCTTTCTCATCGATCCTCCGGTTGGCAAAACTGCTTGAATATATCACAGGTAAAACCTTCTGTAAATGGTTTAGATAACTTTTAATCTTAAATTTTCCTTTTATAGATAGATATGTTATTTGCGACGGTAAAGCTGATAGCCAACCCTTAAAAGTTTCCCGGGGGGTGGAACGACCTTTTCATACAGGAACATGCTCAAGCGAAAAGACATGTTCCGTGTCAGACGTGAATCAAGCTTTATCAGGATGGGATAGAACCGGCGCACCAACCGGTAGTATAGACTCATAAAAAACAGTGAAATAATCACACCCAGGCTGACCTCGATCAATTCCTGCCGGACGATCTCAACCGGGAGTTTGAGAAAAACAAATGCAAACGGACGCACCAGATACAATGGATTCAATTCGCGTCTAATTACCTGTATTGCCATATTATTATTTCCTTTTCCTTATCAGTAATCAAGGTTAATAACCCCAAACCACGATGATAGAATTGCACCAAAAAGAGGTTGGTATGGGAAAAGATAGCCTGGGTAAGATCAATTATGCACCTTTTGCCAAAAGATATGCTGAGATGATCCGTAATAAACCGCATAATGCCTATTACGAGCGCCCAGCTACACTTTCCCTATTGCCCGATGTAAAGGGTCTGAAAGTACTGGATGCAGGATGTGGCTCCGGCATTAATACGGTTTGGCTGCTGGAGCATGGGGCAGCAGTGATTGCAGTGGATGCCACTCCCGACTTTGTGAAAATGACCAAAGAACAGGTCAGTGGTAAAGGGGAAGTGCTACAATGGGATATTCAGGAACCGCTCAGTTTTGCAGGTGACGCAACATTTGATCTTGTGCTGTGCTCACTGGTGCTCGATTATATCAAAGATTGGCTGCCGGTATTCCAGGAATTCCAACGCTTGCTCAAACCCGGCGGGCTTTTCATCTTCTCGTGCGGAAACCCGGCGTCTGATTTTTATCATGAGTGGTCGCAGGATAATTATTTTGAGATCACATTGCACAAGAAAGCATGGGAAGGTTTTGGAAAACCCTACCCTCTTATCCGCAGTTACCGCAGACCACTACAAGCAGTATTGAATCCTCTTATTCAAGCAGGGTTTTTCCTTGACCGGGTACTTGAACCGCAGCCTTCCAAGGATTTTCCCATTAATGCTGCCAATAAAGAAATTTATGAAGATTTGATGCGCCATCCCTGTTTTCTGCACATTCGTGCCAGAAAACAGGCAATTTAGCAATGATATGATAGGGATGACCATGTTAAAATGATTTATTCATTTCAAACTGAAAAGAGATCATCCAAATTATGGAAAGAAAACAAACAAGAAAGATCGTCACGACAGGATTGCTGGCGGCAATTGCCTGCCTGCTGGGAGCCACTCATTGGGGTTTCATTCCCTGGATCGGGGGGGTATCTCTGACCATTCTGCAAATTCCCGCCATCATCGCCGCTGTACTGGAAGGACCCCTCTCGGGAGCCATTGTGGGACTGATATTTGGCATCTTCAGCATGATCCAGGCTGCGGTTGCACCCAGCGGACCTACGGATGTGTGGTTTACCAATCCGTTGCTGGCAATATTGCCACGCCTGTGCATTGGTCCGGCAGCTTGGGTAATCTATCAACTACTAAAACGCTGGAAGGCAGTGGGGGCGTTGGCAGCCGGGGCAGTAGGTAGCCTGACCAATACCGGTCTGGTGCTGCTGGTGATCGGACTGCTGGGATATCTCCCCTGGGAAGTGCTGGGAGGTATTGTGGTTGCCAATGGATTGCCAGAAATGATCGCTTCTGCATTGATCACCCTGGCAGTGGTAGGAGCCTACTGGCAGATACCCAGTAAGAAAAAAGGTTCTGATCTGGAAGATAAAAAAAGCGGTTCATGAACCGCTTTTTGTTTAGTTGCCCGCTCTGCCACGTTGACCAGGTTGAGCGGTTATGATCTGGTAGTAGTGCTCCTGATCCAATTGAACTGGCTGGTATGCAATGCCCAACTGCCTGGAAAGCTGGCTGGTAAACGAACGCAGGTGATTCTCGGAACCGAACATCAGGTTGGAATATACGCGCTCGAGGTCTGCTTTATCGGTACGGGTCAAAGCTTCATCCAAATCCTGGATATCGACTTCCTCGATCAGCGCACCCACCTGCAAAGCTTCTTCCAAACTGATAGAACCCTGTGCTATGAGTGTGTCATAAAGGTCTTGCAAGGTGCTATTGGTGAATTGTCCGGTGGCTGTCTGTGCGGCAGGATCATCGATCCCATGTGCCGTCAACAACTCCAGGATGGAATCCATGTGGTTCTGTTCACTTTGAGCGATGGAATTAAAAACCGGCAACTGCCAGTGTGAGTACAGATAGGCATATACATCCCGGGCAAGTTTTTCCTCTTCCCGCATGTATAGTAGATCGGCGATCTCTTCTTGTGTCAGATCACCACTGAGACCCATCAACAAACCACTGCCATCTCCGGCATGCTCATCGCGCATTTCGACGGCACGGGGTGCGGTTTCCCCATAGTCCTTGGTCTCGGTGTGAACAACCGGGTCATTAGATGCTGCCTGCACGGTATTTCCCGCACTGCATGCGCTTAAAATCATCGCCATTAAAATGGCTGAAATTACAATTACGAGAGTATTTTTCTTGTTCATTGTTATCCTTTCGAAAATAAGAATAACAAATGAGCATTGGGATTTTGTTTGGAACTTATGAAGAAGATGTGAAAAAAGAGCTCAATAAATATTAGTTCAATAACCCAGTCGCTGTAAATAAGTGATCAAGATAGTCAAACCAGCCCCTACCAGAATGAAAAGCACGTCAGTAAGGCTCAAACAATGTTCATAATAATGACTGCGTTTGGCGGAAACGCCATAACAACGACATAGCATGGCATCGGCAGTTCTTTCAGACTGTTCAAGTATGCTCAAAAATAATGGAATCAATAAAGGAATGGTTAATCGTGCCCGTTTCAAGATACCCCCACTCCCCGAATCCCACTGCGCACCGCGCGAAGCCTGTGATTTGGCAATCTGTTCCATACGTAGCGCCAGCAAAGGTAGAAAACGCAGCATAACCTGGATCACCATAACCAGCATATCGGTGTGAATGCCAATAGCAACCAGCGGTTGCAACAGTAATGCGATGCCATGGTTCATCTCTAATGTTGAAACCACTGAGGTCATCAAACTCAACAATACTACCAAACTGACAAAACGCACAACCATAACCAGTGCCGAGCGAAACGCTCCTGCGTATACATGCAGGAATTTCCACTGCCATATTACATCGACGGAAGTTTGAGGACGAAAAATAAATAATTGTAATACGAACAGAAAGATCATAAATGGGGAAATCCCTAACAGAGTACGTAAACATGGTTTCAGGGATACTCTTGCCAATCCAAAACCGATCAACCCCACCACCAATCCCATGCCCAAACCTGCAGGGGACGAGGTAAGGGTGAGTCCTAATATCAGCAGGAAAAAGAAAATGACCTTACTGCGGGCATCCATGCGGTGCAGGAATGAATCGCCCGGATAATAATAGCCAATGCCGATCGAGCGCAAATACTCAAAGGATGACATGCCCACCCTCCTCATAGTCATGCAACCATGTAAGCATAGTTTTCCAGCGCAAACAATCATACGGAACGGGTATACCATTTTGGCGCATAGCATTGGCGATCATGACCTCAAGCGGAATCTCCAGATCCCACTCTTTCAATTTGAGTGCATTGAAAAGCTGCGCGATCCCACCATTAAACACCAAGTGCCTTTCACGCAGCACCAATACTTGATCTGTGATCTCCAGCAAGTCATGCATGCTATGTGTACTGAGAATAATGGTGATTCCGTCGCTTTTTAGCTGCTGCACGAAATGCGAAAGCTGCTGGTGTGCCTGTGGATCAAGACCGACAAAGGGTTCATCCAGCAATAAAATATGCGGCTGCACCACCAGATATGAGGCTAAAGCGACCCGCCTTTTTTGCCCTCCGCTTAAACTTTGCAAGGGGCGATCCACAAATTGTTCGAAATCCAGTCCAACCAGTTGCATGGCATGTTGCACCAGGGCCCGTAATTTCCCCTGATATCCCAATGTGCGCGCTGCATAGGCAATCTCATCCCCCACATAACGTTCGAAAAACTGTGCTTCCGGATTTTGAAATACCAGCCCCACCTGGCGGCGCAGAGCACGCACATCCAGTGTGGGTTGGGTCAGATCAAAACCCGTCACCGCCACCCTGCCCTGCTGCGGGCGCAGCAAGCCATTCATATG
This sequence comes from Chloroflexota bacterium, assembly GCA_012798455.1. GTDB lineage: Bacteria > Chloroflexota > Anaerolineae > Anaerolineales > Anaerolineaceae > UBA4781. The sequence goes on from JAAZNC010000036.1 coordinate 6,982, forward strand.
CTGCAATACGGTTGATTTACCGGAACCGGTATGCCCTACCAAACCAGTAGCCACGCCCTGAAAAATGGTGAATGAAACATCCTGTAATGCGGGTTGTGCCAGCGGAGTACCCTGCAGGTACATATGGGATACATGTTGGAACATGATCACGCCATCATGAGTGAAGGATCTGGTTGCTGCTGGCAGAGAATTTTTCTGTTCACTGCCAGAACCAGCCAAATCCGTCAAAAATACTTGCGGTGTTCTATAAAATGATTGCAAGTTCGCGAAATACGGCTGTAGGTCACGTGCGAATTGCAAAAGATGAGGAATATCCAATCCCAGCGCTTGCAGTCTGGAGCGATCCTGGTATACAGATCGTGGCAAATCATCCATAACGAGCTGACCCTCTTGAAAAACCAGAATGCGCTCGGCAAGTAGTGTTTCATCCAGATCATGGGTGATATGCACAATGGTGTAGCCTTTATTATGCAAGTCTATGATCAGCGATAGGATTTCACGTCGTGAGCGCGGATCGAGCATGGCAGTGGTTTCATCAAAGATCAGGCACTCGGGATGCAATGCCAATACCCCTGCCAACGCTATGCGCTGTGTTTCCCCTGCAGATAGCAAATAAGTCTGGCGCTGGCGAAGATGAGTAGCCCCGCTCAGACGCAGCCCCTCCTCGACCCTGGCGCTGATTTCTGCACGTGGCAATGCAAGGTTTTCGGGACCGAAAGCAGTGTCTTCTTCTACCTGGGAAGCAACAATTTGATCATGGGGATTTTGAAATATCAACCCAACCTGACGGAAAATGTCGCGTGAAGATGCATGTATTCGGGTGTCAATTCCATTCACCAACACCCGCCCGGAATCTGGATGGATAAGCCCGTTCATTAATTTTGCAGCCGTAGTCTTCCCAGAACCATTAGCACCGATCACGCTCACATATTCCCCCTTATTGATAGTGAAGGATATATCGTTCAAAGCGGGAATCTTTGCTCCGGCTGGCAATGAATAAGCAAAATTTACATGGTCAAATATGATAAATTCAGACATGGATGAAATCTACTCATTCTAACATTGAAAAAAGGCATTGAAGATACACTTCAATGCCTTTTTCATTGAAAATAAATTAACAGGATCAATTATCTTTCGTCTTCTGATAACTCCTCATAATCATCAAAATCCATCATTGGATAATCCAACTCGATGGGATCCAACCACACCACTTCGAGTTCTGCACCGCAGGAATCACAAACCACTTGTTTGCCTACGCGCGGTTGTGAACCAACATTGACATCACTACCGCAATCCGGGCATACTGCCGTTTTCATCTTTTTATTATTCTCCTTTTTAGATGAACAATTATTTATCCATGTAAAGCACTGGATTTTATTGCGGGCAATATTACACCAGATTAATTGAAATGAGAAGATGGTAATTTACCCGAATTTATGCAATCTATTCATAGAAATCTGCGTATTTTTTATAAAACTATTACAATGGAAAGATATGGAAAATACGGCAAGGAACTCCCAAAATGACAACTCGCATGATCAGTATTAGGAATCTAAACTCCAATATCGAAACACTTCACCTCGTTTTTCAAAAGACGAGCTCCGTGGACATTGAGAAGAACAACTACGTCACGGGGAGTGAAAAAGAACAGCTCTTCCACAGAATCCAGACGCTCGAAATGCAGATCCGTCAAAAATGCCATCAGCACGATTGCTTTCCGGCTGATCTTTCAGACACTGCCTACCGTGCTTATCTCTGGCTGGCTTTTCTCAGCCAGAGGCAGCGTTTTGACCAGCATTCAGCCTTCATATATGCTTTTTTGGAACACTGGCGCGAACTGACCAATCGCTCTATCATACTCAAACTTTACAACAGTGCATTCGTTTTCCAATGCAAACCGGAAAAAAAGACCACACAGGTGGCAATTAGTGAAGGCTTTCTGCTCGCAAGTAGCAAAGATGTGCAAATGCTAGTTGACTGCAGCCTGCGCCCCACCCCAAAGAACCTGGTTCCGCTGCGTGCATTGAGCCGCGGGAATACTTATAAACATGTCATGGGGCAAATATGGAGACATACCCCCCAGTCCAACCTATCTACACAAGGTGAAATTTACGATCTGCAACGAATGTTTGATAAGATCAATGATGAATACTTTTCAGGGAACCTGGGGCAGCCGCGCCTGCGCTGGAGCGACAGGGAAGCAACCCGTCGATTGGGGTATTACCATCCCGACAGTGATACTATCACCATCAGTTGTTTTCTTGACCAAAGAGATATACCAGCCTACGTGGTGGAATTTGTGCTCTACCATGAAATGCTGCATAAAAAATTGGGGTTAAAAGAAGTTAATTCATATCGTGTTGCACATACCGCACAATTCAAAAAATTGGAAAGGGAATTCTCTAAGGTGACCGCAGCAGAAACCTTCTTGAAACAGATTCAACAAAAATAGAAAATATATAAGAATTATCAAAAACGGGTGGGTTTATTGGATAATATAGAGGATATCAGAATTTTTTAGAAAAGATTATCTTACAAAGGTGTTGCTATGCGAGTAAACTATCGGTTACAACAAGCCCTGTGGATTGCATTATTCATCTTGCTGGTTTTCACACCCATCGCAGTTTTGATCATTGGGTTTACACCATCAACCTACCTTTATCCTCTTTATGATGCCTCCTTGGCATTTGGTTTCATCGGATTGGCACTGATGGCAGTTCAATTTATTCTCACGGCACGCATTAAATGGATCAAAGAACCCTTCGGCAGTGACCTTATCTATCATTTCCATCGACAGATATCCATCGCAGCTTTTTTTCTGGTGCTGGCACATCCCATACTATTATTTATCGCTGACAGCCGCTATCTGAACTACCTCAATATTTTCACTGCTCCTATCAGCATTAAACTCGGGGAAATCGCTATATTCCTCCTGATATTGACCGTCATTTCTGCCGAATATCGCAAGAAACTGAAGATCCATTATGATTTCTGGAAATTCTGGCACGGCATCCTAGCTACAACAGTCGTCGGCGCAGCGCTGATCCATATCTTCCTAACCGGAACCTATCTTTACTACCAACCATTAAGGATCTTATGGCTGGTTTATTCTGCCATTTTCATTGTGGTACTGTTATATACCCGCTTTATTTATCCCCTACTATTAATTCATAATAAATACACAATTACCTCCATCCATGAGGAACGCGGGCAAAGCTGGACCATTAAGCTTCAATCCACCCGCAATAAAATACTGTATTTCAAGCCCGGTCAATTCGCCTGGATCACCACCTGGAAGACTCCTTTCTTTGATTCTGAGCACCCCTTCTCTATTTCATCCAGTTCGGAAAAACCACAGGAGATATCTTTCACCATCAAAGATCTTGGCAAGTTCACCAATACAGTCAAATCTATGCAGATCGGGCAAGCAGTTTACGTAGATGGACCGCACGGTGCTTTCAGCATAGACCGTTACCCATATGCCGAACATCTGGTTTACATTGCAGGTGGAATCGGCATCACTCCCATTATGAGCATGCTGCGCAGCATGGCTGACCGGGGAGACCAGCGCCCTGCCAGACTCTTCTATAATAACCGCGATTGGGATTCCATCACCTTCCGGGAAGAGATCGAAACAATCAAGCAGTTGCTTGATTTGGAAGTCATCTACACTCTGGAAAAACCACCTCAAAAGTGGGCCGGCGAAACAGGTTTTATGACTCAGGAGATCTTGCACAACCATCTTGGAAACGCATGGGCACAAAAAGGGACCGAGGTCTTTATGTGTGGCCCGCAGGTGATGATGAATATTGTAAAAAAGCAGCTGCGAGCAGAAGGCTTTTTGGAAGCCCAGATCCATTATGAACTATTCAACCTCATATAGAAAAGCAGGAGAAATGCGATTTATTTTAGCGAAACGATTGGTTTATATCATCACCATCCTGGCTGTGCTATCTGCCCTACTATTTGCTTTCCGCAGCATGTTGCTCTAATCCAGAATCGGCAACATCACGATCCGCGCCAATAGAGCTACCACAACTGCTACCAGTAAGGTAATGGCAGTGATAGTTAACATGGATTTCATACCCAATTCTTTACGAATGGCAAGCAGCGTTGCCAGACATGGAATATAGAAAACCACAAAGAGAGTATAGCTGAGCATCTGGATCTTGGTCAGCACCTGGTCAAAATTCATACTGCCCAGTGCTTGCCCCAACATCACCAAGGATAATTCTTTACGCAAAATACCGAAGATCAGCGGTGTTCCCACCTGAGAGGGCAATCCTATCAACCAGGTAATCGGTCTGAAAATCACATCCGTGATTTGTGAAAGCTGATAATAGTTCATAACAGCCAGAATCACACTGCCCACGATCAAAAGCGGCCAAGCTTCTACGATAAACTCGCGAATGCGTAGCCAAGCTTTTGAAGTGACCGTGCGCAAGGTTGGAAAACGATAGACTGGCATTTCCAGGATCAGCCCTGGGGAATCCTCCGGTAGAAAATGCGAAATGATACGTCCAGTGAGAGCAATGACCACAATATTAAGAAAATAGATGCCCACCCCATAAACGGGACCCAAATAAAATGCTGCCAACCCAAAGATAACCGCCATGCGTGCCGAGCAGGGCACCATGCTGGAAAGCAGGGCGGAGAGAAAACGATCGCGTTTATCTTCCATAATGCGAGTGGACATAATGGAAGAAACATTACAACCGTAGCCTAGAATGAAAGGGACCACTGCTTTGCCATGCAATCCCATGCGGTGCATGAGGGAGTCCATCAGGAAAGCAATGCGCGGTAGGTAACCCACATCTTCCAGGAAACCCAGCCCGATCAAAAAGGGAGTCAAATAGGGCATGACGATCGCCAACCCACCGGTAAAACCCTGTAGGGCACCGGATAAAATTTGTGCCAGTAGCCCTTGATCATTGAAAGTTTGCAGTAGCTTATTATTCAACGTATCCGCTAGTTGGATAAGCGGTTTTTCGATCAATCCTCCAATTCCATTCACAACCCAAAAGAACAGGAATAAAACTGCCACCAGGAAGATATAACCGAAAACGGGATGCAGTAAATAATCATCCAGCCTGTCACGTAGGGTGAAGCGTTTGGTGGCTTTCACCAACACCTGATCGCAGATCGAAATTGCCAGGTCATGGCGTTCTTTGCTCACCAGCCAGATGGCTTGTCTGCTGGTGATATGGCACAATTTATCCACGGCGCTTTGCACTTCGCTCTCGATCCCCTGCACTTTGCGCCCGACCTGTTCAGTCAGGGGTGGATCACCTTCCAACAATTTCAGAGCCAGTGCCTGGCTGCCAATAGGCAGATCGACGCTCTTCACCAACGTGGCAATACGGGAAATTTGCTGTTCCAATTCCTCTGAATAGCGTTGGCGTTGGGCATTTTTATGTTCCTTACCAGCTTGCCAAGCAGTTGCAAACACATTACGCACTCCCTGCCCTTTAGTAGCGATGATCGGAAGCACCGGGATATGGAGAATATCCTGGAGTTTTTCACCATCGATATGAATACCCTGACGGGCTGCCTCATCCATCATATTTACCGCCAATATCAACGGACGGTTCAGTTCGAGCAGTTCTAACGTTAATGCAATGCCCTGTGCCAGGTGTGTGGCATCCACCACATTGATGATGGCATCCACTTCGTTGCTGACCAGATAATCCAACACTACCCGCTCCGCCGGATTGGTCCCCAACAAAGAATACGTGCCGGGGAGATCGACCAATTCCACTATATTTCCCAATACACGCACTTTGGTTTCGGTAAATGTGACGGTGGTGCCTGAAAAATTTCCGGTGGCAGCTTTATAGCCTGCCACCTGGTTGAACAAAGTGCTTTTCCCACAGTTGGGTTGCCCCACCAATGCGAAACGCATCAGAGCTCCTCCACCAGGATATGACGGGCAATATTTCTACCAATTACGATCTCTCTACCATCTACTTCAACCAGAAGTGGTCCATGAAAAGGAGCCATACGAATAATACGCGCATTGTTACCGGGCAAAAAACCGAGCTGCATGAAATGACGCTGCATCCCCCACCCTCCTTGAAAACCAATAATCCGCACCCAGGTACCGTTATTTACTTGTAGAAAATTCATTCGGTTAGTATATACTAATTGGAATTAAGCGTCAATGAAAAATGGTTGAAATAGAGTAAAGAGCATGCTTTCAGCAGATTCCTTATGAAGTACGTCCCGTTTTAATTGAATAAAATAAGGCATCCTCATCGCTCAGAAAATGACAGGGGCAATTTGATATAATTTTTTTATATTTCCTGACCACCAAGAGGGATAAAATCAAAACATGGTTAATATCGCTGACTTCAGCTCAGACGGTAAAAGCGATTCTCTAAAAGAATGTATCGCTAAAAACCCCATCCTGTGGGATGAGTTGGAAAAACATCCATCGAAATTCAGGGTGCTGACAGGTGAACGGACTACTGGCGCACTCCACATTGGTCATTATTTTGGGTCATTAAAGAGTAGAGTGATCCTCCAGAGTTGGGGAGTCGACATGTTTTTGGTTTTGGCAGATTATCAGGCCATTACGGATAGAAATTCAACAGAAAAATTGAAAGAAAGTATTTTTGATATTATCCTGGATTATTTAGCCGTTGGAATACAACCGGAAAAAACGACCATTTTTTGTCACAGTATGATCCCTTCTCTCAATCAGCTCATGCTGCCCTTCCTCAGTGTGGTCAGCATGGCAGAATTACAACGAAATCCCACTGTAAAAGAAGAGATAGCTCTCTCAGGAACAAAATCAGTAAGCGGTTTAATGATGACCTACCCGGTTCACCAAGCTGCCGATATTCTATTTTGTAAGGGAAATATCGTGCCGGGAGGAAAAGACCAACTACCTCACATTGAAAACACCCGGCAGATAGCGCGGCGGATAAACAATTTGTACTTTCATGGGGAGAGTTTCTTCCCCGAACCAGAGCTATTGTTAAGTGCTCCATTATTACTGGGAATTGACGGCAGAAAAATGGGTAAAAGCTTGCACAATGCCATCTATCTAAAAATGCCAGAAGATGAAACCGCCCAATTAATCAAAAAAGCCAAAACCGATGCGGATGTTCATATAACCTATGATCCCATCAATCGCCCCGAAATTGCCAATTTATTGCGATTGTATTCCTTATGCAGTGGTGATGCTCCTGAAATAATCGCGGATCAAATTGGCAGTAAAGGTGCTTCAGCCTTAAAGAAAGAACTCACCACAGCGGTCAATGAATATTTTCGCCCTATCAGAGAGCGTCGAACCCAATATCAAAAAGACAAAGCGTTTATTTGGAGCATTTTGAAAGAAGGTAATGTAAAAGCCAATGAGATCGCTGATAAGACTCTCAACAAATTGAGGAAAGCGATGCACATGCAATACTATTAACCATCAATGGAAAAATACCGGCATTCGCTTTCGCGCTGAAAAATTATATGTGTGTTATTCCGGAGTGCCCTCAGGAGTGGGGATCACCATATAGGTGGCGGTAGGAGTAGCTGCCACTGGTTCTTCTGCTGGACCTTCACAATTAACGCGTGCTTCTTCTTCTAGCTGATACACTGCATCATCATAGAAGATATTAAGGGATAGTTGAAATTGTTGTTGCGCATCACAATATTCCTGTTGGTCCATCAGAACTTTTCCGTATTCTCGCAACCCGATGCGATAGCGATCTATAGAAGTCCAACCTGATCCATCATACATGTAAGGGAAGGCATTATAGAGCTGGCTGAAATAATTCACTACTTGGCTCCAATCAATTTCCCAATAACTGGCACCGGTTACATACATTCTTGCCCAAGTGGCATAATTGACCGCTTCGTGATCAAGTGGAGTGTATTTTTGAACTAAGGATAGATAATATAAACCACCTTCCAGATCGCCGTCTGCCGTGATCTTTTTGATAGCACAATTGCGCAGGGATGTCCATAACATGCCATCCACCGTTAGGGTCTGGTAGGTGTAATCCTCATCGCGCAGATCTCGTATTGCATCCACTGCCAGGCACCAGTCCTGATTGCTCATATCCTGTTGGGCTTGTTGAAAAAGGGCTTGCGCACCTTGGATATCGCGGGTAGGAGTGGCAGTAGCCAAAGGGGTAGCTTGTTCGGTCTTGGCTAGGTTGATTAGCACCTGGCTGTATTTATCGGTGATATCTGGAAAAGTAGGATAGATCTCGATCACGTATTCAAATTGAATACGTGCAACTTCATAGTTTCCACTTGCCAAGGCTTCCATACCATAACGGTAATGAGTGGTAGCAACAGTGAGCCGTTGGTTTTCTTCTTCAACACGGCGTTGCTGGATGCCGGAATAGTATCCCAATGAACCGCTGATCAACGCAGCCACGATAATCAATAAAATACCGGAAAGGATGGCACGTACATAGCGGGGTTTCCCGCTCTTGCGATTACCCCGTTTGGTGATGGATTGAGTATCCTCCTGGGTAGATTTCGCTTCCGTTTTTATCGTGGTAGTTTCTTCTTTATTATTTTTATTATTCTTTGCCATGCGCGTTATTATACCGTTGTTTTTAAAATGGCTTTTACGTTGTTAAAGGTGGAGAAATACCCGGATCTCTTTCCAAATGAATGGCAAGGTTATCACCATTCCAATCAGGAAACTAGCCAGTCCTTGTATCAAAGTGGAGTAGGAACTGCTGAATTGCAGAATAAACCAAGCTGCAACGGCTGCTAGGGCACTGCCAACGAATGTGCGTAAAAGGGTCTGCTTCAGGTCTTTAGAAATAGGCATGAAGGGTGGCAGGGTGCTCTCTTTGTTTCCTGTTTTTTTCTCTTTATAAAAGAAAACCAGCATCAAGAAAAGCGCTTGCATGGTAAAGGCGATCGAATCAGCCAGCGCAACACCGGGTGCATCCAGGCTGGCAGATAAATTCTTACCCAACACCACATAGATGCCCAGATTCAATGCAGCGGCTATCAATGGCACCACTGCATTCTGTTGTGAGAAGAAGATGCGCGCACCCAATTCTAGGAAACAATGTCCAAGCAGCCCGACCAGGAACCCTTGAGATACCCACAACAAACGCTGGGTAGCCATGGCATCAAATCCGAAAGCCAGCTCAACGAAAGGTTTTAGTGTCAAAGCGAGTACTACCGCGATCGGGACCGCCATTGCTATCAGCACCCGTTCGACCCTATCGATGGTGTCGCGATATGCCAATTGGTCGTTACGCGCAAATAACTCTGAAATGGTTGGTAATAATGCAGTGCCAATGGCTGTACCGATCAATGTCTCTGGTACTTGCTGGATCATCCAACCGTAGGTCAGTGCAGTAGGAGCACCTTCAGCCAGATACGATGCAATATTGTCACGTGCAATGAAAGTTAATTGAAAACACAACATACTGCCAACCCGTGGTACCAGCATGTTGAGAATCTTCCTGACATGACTGTTCTTGGTATCAAACCCGGCAGACCATCTAAAATGATAGCGAAACAAGCCGGGAATTAGGACCATAAAATACAATGCTGACCCGATCAAGACACCATATACGATCCCATATACTCCCATGCCATAAGCCGGTAGGTTGATTCCTCCCAGTGTGATGCTTTCTTGTGGTGCCAGAATAAGAGCACCAAAGATCTGTCCCAGGTTGTACATAATGGGTGCGATAGCGGGCAGCAAGAAATGCTGGTTCGCCTGTAGCCCGGCCACGAACAAACCCGCCATGGAAAAGATCAGGGTGGCGATCAAATCCAAACGCATGATACTGACCACTAGTTTTTGTTGTTCAGGTGAGAATCCGGGGGCAATGCCCAATGGGCTCTTCACCAGCGGTTCTGCAAAGATACCCACCAAAATGGAGAGAAGGGCGGTCACCAGGAAAGCGACATTTGCAACCCGGCTGAATACCTTCCATGCTTGCTCTTGTCCATCTTTGGTCAGTACCTCGGAGAGCACCGGGATAATTGCCATTGCCAGTGCACCACCGGATATCAGTGCATACAGCATGTCAGGTACATTGTTTGCGACATTGAAAACATCCAGTTCGGCAGAAAGCCCAAATTGGCGGGCGATGATCAATTGGCGGACAATCGCCAGTACTTTATTAACTGCAAAGCTAAGTGCGACAATAATGGTTGCGCGTGATAGTTTACTCAAATGGTTTCCTTTTTATCAATCTTACCCCAAAGCAACGTCCAAAATCATCATAACGGTAAACCCAATCATAGCACCCCAGGTGGGGATATCGGTATTCTCACCTCGTTCAGCTTCCGGGATCAATTCCTCAATCACTACATAGATCATGGCACCGGCGGCAAAAGCCAGGGCGTATGGCAGCACTTCGCGCATGACCAACACTGCAGCTGCTCCGATCACAGCCCCAAATGGTTCTACAATACCAGAAAGTTGTCCGTAAAAGAAACTTTTCCCGCGTGACATGCCCTCTCGCCGCAAAGGGGCGGAGATTGCCAGTCCTTCTGGAAAATTCTGAATTCCGATACCTAGTGCCAGTGCGATGGCACCGGTGAGAGATGCACCCTGAACACCAGCTGCTGCCGCACCGAATGCCACACCTACTGCTAACCCCTCCGGAATATTGTGCAAGGTGATTGCGAGCACCAGCAAGATCGATCGATGCCATGAAGTTTTAATACCCTCTGCTTCCGCGATCGGGAGCCCTAAATGTAGATGGGGCAGGATCTTGTCGATGCTCCATAACACCAAACCGCCCATCAAGAATCCGATCGCCGGGGGAATCCAGGGAGTTGCTCCTAATGATGCGGAAATCTCAATAGAAGGAGCCAGTAGTGACCAATAGCTGGCAGCGATCATCACTCCTGCTGCAAATCCCAGCATAGCATCCAGCAATTTCTTATTTACTTCTTTTGACAGAAAGACCCCAGCAGCTCCAAGAGCGGTGACCCCATACGTGAATACTGTTCCAAAAAGTGCTTGAATAATGGGGTTGAACTTTTCAAAAAATGCGATCATGGTTTTTCACCTCCAAGATACTGTGAAGAATCTGTTTTGCTAGTAATATTGTATGCGATGTTTCATACAAATATTGTCTTATCTGAAACGTTTATATTTTGTTAAACAACTTAAGTTTGGGAATAAAAATCAAAAAGGTGGGTACATACTATAATACAGTTTGACCAAACGAATAAGGATTACCAGATATGCAAACCGGAAAACTTTACATTGTCGCCACCCCGATCGGAAATCTGCAAGATATGACCTTGCGCGGGATTGATGCTTTGAAACAGGCTGATCGGGTCATTTGTGAAGAGCGTAAGATTGGAAGTACGCTTTTAAAACAATTGGCGATCGAGAAAAAAACGTTGGTTGAATTGAATGAGCATAATGAAGAGACGTTGGCGCAGGAGCTAGCGCTCGCGCTTGCAAAAGGGGAGATCCTGGCTTTGATTTCTGATTGCGGTACCCCCGCTTTTGCTGATCCGGGTGCCTTGCTGGTTCAATACGCTATGGAGTACGGGGTTGATGTGATACCGCTGCCGGGCGCCTCGTCGTTGATGGCGCTCCTTTCTGTGATCCCAGTGCCCTTAAAAGAATTCTATTTTGCGGGCTTTCTCCCGCGGAAAGAAGAAGCTCGTCGTGGGAAATTCAATCAGTTGGTGCGCATGCGGATACCAATTGTTATCATGGATACCCCATATCGTCTGGACCGTACACTTCAAGATATCCAGCAATTTTTCGGAAAGGGACGCATGGTCACTATCGGGCTTGACCTGACCACTGTAAATGAGAAGATCTACCATAAACCGGTGGGAGAGATCCACAAAGTATTGAACGGCAAAAAAGCCGAATTCATTTTGGTTATTCACTAAAAATACACAGACAATCTATCTATCACGAAGTTATCTTATCAACCCAGAAACCAAACCCGTTTTTTTTCGTAAAGATATCAGAAAGGAAAATTATGGATACGAGAAAACCTGGTTGTTTATCTGGATTGATGAAATTGTTTTTCCTCGACAAGATCTATGATTGGTCCCAGCGTCGCTTTGGTTATCGAAGCGGGGGCTGCATGGGATGTGGTTGCGGAACGATTCTACTGCTGGTATTTCTTTATCTATTTATCAAAATCGTGTTTGGTACTGATTGGTTGCGGATAGGATTTTAAATATAGGAGTAGAAAGATGAAAAGACTTTCAATAATTCTAACAGTATTGGCAATGATGGGTTTGATGACCGCTTGTGTTCTCCCCATTCAAAACACTCGCATTCAAGGCTCCGGTAAGCTGGCTTCAGAAATACGCGAGGTATCGAGATTTAATAAGGTTGTTTTATCGGGTTTGGGTGACCTCGAGATCAAGGTTGGTGATACCGAGTCTCTCATCGTTGAAGCGGATGATAATGTTATCAACCATATTGAAAGCTATGTTTCCGGTTCAACCCTGCACATTGGTTTCGAACGATTCTTTAACATCATCCCATCAGGCGGTATCAGCTACACCCTGACAGTAAAAGATTTGAACAGCATTGAAGTTTCGGGGTATGGAGATGTTTACGTGGCGTCGTTGAACACGGACTCGCTGGATGTGGAAGTAAGTGGTGGGGGCAGGATAGTGATTAATGATCTCACTGCCGGTAGTTTGATTGTAAATTTGAGTGGTGCGGGTGATTTCGACCTTAGCGGGATAGTCGATCGTCAGAAGGTTAATCTGAGTGGTGCAGGCAGCTATAACGCCAGTGATCTGCAAAGCAGCGAAGCAGAAATCGATATTTCCGGAGCTGGGTCAGCACAAATGTGGGTTACCACTGCTCTGGACGTGAACTTAAGCGGCGTGGGAAGCCTGCAATATTACGGTAATGCAGATGTGACACAAAACATCAGTGGAATTGGTAAGATCATCGCACTGGGTGCACACGATTAATCACCACAAAAGCTCCCGACACTCGAGCTGGGAGCTTTTGTTTAAGCGGGATAGGCAGCCAAGCCAATAGCACCTGGTCCGAAATGAGTTGCCAGTGAGATGGAAACTTCTGTGAAGACGATGTCGACACAATTGAACATTTTCTTCACCTGCTCCAAAATCAGTTCCCCAGCAGCTAGATCATGCGCATGTGCAACAGCCATGTGAAGAGGTTGTTCGCCCATTTTTCCCTGCATATAACGAATCAGTCGTGCCAGAGAAGATTTGCGTGTACGCACCTTATCGATCGTTTCGATAAACCCGTTTTGAACCTCTAAGATCGGCTTGATATCTAGCACTGAGGCTAAAATGGCTTCAAATGAGTTGATGCGTCCACTCAAACGTGCAAATTTCACGGTATCCAATGTGAACAAGAACACCATTTTCTGGCGGATCATCGATAACTTATCCCAAATACTGGCGAGTGAGCCTCCTGCTCGTTCCATTAGACGGGCTTCTTTGCACATCATGCCCATACAAGCAGCACCCGAAGCAGAATCAAAGGGGTGGATGTTGTATTCGTCTTTCAACATTTCAGCAGCTTGCCGGGCAGATGCCATGGTGCCGGACAATTTTTCGGTGATGTGGATAGATAGGATATCATCACCAGGTTTGGCGATCTTTTTATAGAATTCAACAAATTGATATGGGGTGGGCTGAGAAGTGGTGGGGATAATCCCTTCTTCCTCTATGATCCGGTAAAAATCATCATAGTTGATATCAATTCCCTGCCTGTAAGATGTTCCATGATGGATGATATTGATAGGAATCAGATTAATGTCGTATTTTTCCTGCCAGTCTTCGCCCAGGTCTCCGGTTGTATCCATTACGATTCTTAACATTATTTACACCTTTGTCTGTTAATTAAAATAATGACGGGCAATTGGGAATGAATACTCCAGATGTTCAAAATAAATGCAATAACAGAGAATAATTTTAGATTATATGCTTTTCTTCAATATGACGGGGAAAGTTTACAAATAATTTACACCGCGTATGCAGCGATCCCGATCGTCCCAGGTCCAAAATGAGCTGCCAGAGATATGGAAATTTCTGCCAGAGCCACATCCACACAATTGAAAGTGCTTTTGATCTGCTCTAGAATGGAATCAGCTGCATCAGGGTCATGGGCATGCACCACGGCAATCTGAACCGGTGCATCCCCAATTTTCTCCTTCAACCGTTCGATCATCCTTGCCAGCGAAGCATTGCGTGAACGGACTTTGTCCTTGATTTCGATGATGCCATCTTGAAGTTCGATAATGGGTTTAATATCCAGAATAGAAGCCAATGTAGCTTGCAACGATTTCACCCGACCGCTGAGTTTGGCAAATTTCATGGTTTCAAGGGTGAAAATCAGTTTCATATTCTTCCGAATGGTCTCCAGACGCGAGATGATCTCTGAGAGTGATCTATGATTGCGCTCCATTTGGCGAGCTTCTCGGCACATCATTCCCATACAGATCGTTCCTGAGGCAGAATCGAATGGGATGATGTTATAGGTTTCTTTCAGTGCATCTGCTGCCTGGCGGGCAGAATTCATGGTGCCTGAAAGCTTGTCCGTTACATGGATGGACAGAATATCATCACCGGGTTTGGCGATGTTTTTATAGAATTCGATAAACTGGTAAGGTGTCGGTTGTGAGGTGGATGGAATGGCACCATCTTTTTCTACCATGTTATAAAAATCATCATATTGCAGATCAATGCCCTGCAGATATGATACTCCATCGTGGATGATATTGATAGGAATCAGATCAATGTTATACTCCTTTTTCCACCCAGAACTCAAATCTCCTGCGGTATCCATGGCTATTCTTAACATGTTCTACCTCGTAAATTATATTTACACTATAAACCCATGTTATTTGAAAAAGATATGGTTTGCTAGTTAACCTGTGACTTCTCTCATCACAATTCTTTCAAATTATTAACCAAAGTAATCTGAACATAAATAAAATCTTCAAAATACTTGGTGTGCTGAACTTAAGAGGAGTCATTAAAGATTAGACAGGGAATCAGTCTTCAATGCTTACATAGATACGTTTATTGATCTTACCTTTGCTCTTGTAATCGCTAATACGGATGTGACCTACTTCACTGGTATTTGTCACATGGGTACCTCCATCTGCCTGTAGATCGAGCCCTGCAATCTCCACCGTGCGGATCTCTGAAATATGTTCAGGTAGTAAGTTGATTTTGGTGCGAATCAGATCAGGAATTTGAAATGCTTCTTCTCGCGGTAAGATCTTTACCCTGACTGGGTGGGCAAGTTGTACTTCCTTATTTACAGCTTCTTCAATAATCCTGATCAACTCCCTGCTTAGAGTTTCAAATTCAAAATCCATGCGTGCTTCCAAAGCCTGCATATCTCCGCCGGTCACATGAGCACCGTAATCCCGAAAAATCACTCCGCATAGGATATGCATGGCAGTATGGGTGCGCATCAATTGATGACGATAACCCCAATCGATTACACCATGGACATTGGTGCCTATTTCGGGCAGGGTTTGTGGACTTTCCAACAAATGCCAGCGTTCCCCATTGATAGTCTTGGCTCGTGTGAAATGTAGGTCGATTCCATTCGCACTTAATGAACCCTTGTCAAAAGGTTGCCCCCCGCCACCTGGATAGACGCATGTTCTATCCAGGTGAATGGCATTGAATTCGGTGTTAACCGCCAAAACCTGCGCGTCGAAATCTTTGCAGTAACTGTCCAGTTGATATATTAACTCAGTCATCTCTGTTCCTCCTCAATTTCATTCTTTAAACTGATCTTTTCGTTTGGGATGAGAAAAACAAAGAACAAACCCACCAGACTAAGAATTCCGCTTAGAAGAAATGCAAACTTACCGCCAAACTGGTCATACAGATAGCCAAACAAGATATTTGAAACGGCGCCCATGGTAAAAAGGATTGCCAGGTAAGTGCCATTTGCAAAGGAGCGATCTTGTGGTGAATATCCCTGTACCATGGAAAGTGCCGTAGGAAGGTACATACCAGAGAAGAATCCACTGAAGAACAAGCTAATAATTTGTAGAATATTCTGAGAGTAGATAAATGTAAAGAGGAATATAGCGGATCCAAATAAAGAGGTGAACAATACCGGTTTCCCTCCAACCTTGTCTTTATAGATACCCCCAATGACCGTTCCAAGCACTCCACCACCCATCACCAGGGTTAGCGCAGTACCTGCTAACCACAGGTTAATCCCATTTTCTGTCAGATAGGTTGGCACATAAACATTGGTTGTGGATTGGAGTGCTGCCCTTGAAGCAGCTACTAGGATGATGGGAAACAGGATGGGTGTGATATTTTTAAAAGATGATTTAACCGAGCCGTGGCTGATTTTCACGTGATTCCGTACTGCATCGATCTTGTTCAGTCGGAAATATAAAATGAAAGATGCAATCGCTGCCGGAATGATCAAATATGGCATGGCTCTCATTGAGAATACATTGATGAATGAAATGATCAACAAAGGGCTTATCATCCATCCGGTTTCACCCCCTACCATCCATAAGCTCAATCCCTTTCCGGAGTGTTTGCCAGATACTTTACCGGCAATGGGGGGTGCAACTGCGTGAAAGCAAGCTGAACTCAGCCCTGCAATCAATAATGAAATGGAGAGGATTTCCGGACCTGGCGCAACACCGATCAGACTCATAAAAATACCTGTAATGAGCGGGAAGAAGAAGATATATTTTTGCAAGTTGGTCTTATCAGCCAGGCGACCGAAGATCGGTTGTGTTACGGAAGGCCATTGCAAGAAAGCACTTAGGAGCCCAGCTTGAAATTTGGAGAATCCAAAATTGAGGATCAGAATAGGCAAGATCGGAGAAAGAATCCCCGTATAGAAATCATTTAATAGGTGGGTGGAGGATAAAATGGCAGTCTGCCATAAGGGGTTATCCTTTTTTAAGGTTGTGATCGGTTGGCTAATATTGAGTTCTGTCATGAAAACACCTTGTCTTGAATTTAATATTAATTCGGTATAGCATAACACGATTCGAGAATCTATAAAACATTACAATGTTGGATTAGGACAGGTGACTAAAAAATTACTTGACACCAAAGTAATTCACCGATAGAATCATGTTTATCGTAAATAAATAAAGCAGGAGGTAGAAACAAGCATGAACGAGTTTGGAACCAATTGTCACCAAAAAGACACACCTCCTGTGTTTAATTCTTAACACCCCTTCTATAAGAATAAAAGAATATCACAGCCACAGGTGTGCTTGATCCCTGTGGTTTTTCGTTTTCAGTGCGCCATACCATGGGGAGCAAGGGATGGGCGTATTGTTGCAAGTATTTGTGAAGTCTTGGTGGAGGAATAGGAGGAAGAAAATGATGTTGTATGAAAAGGATTGTAGATCATAGGAAAAACACCGTTTCTGGTAGAGGTTGTTTAAGGATTTATTTTTAGGAGAAATACATTGTTAAAAAATTTTGAAAGAACCTATCGAAAATTCGATAAAAATTTTTGGGTGTTGGTTGCAGCATCGTTCATCGATACGTTGGGCGGGTCATTGATCTTTCCCTTCCTATCCCTTTTTATGACCCGGAAATTCAATGTGGGAATGACCGAAGTCGGTACTATGTTTCTGATCTGGGGATTAGGTGCAGGTTTGCTGGGCAATACCCTGGGTGGAGCTCTAGCGGATAAATTCGGTAGAAAGACCAATTTGATCTTCGGGTTGATCGCCAGCGCAAGCAGTGCTCTATTGATGGTTTTTATCCAGGACATTGTGGTTTTCTATATTGTGATTGGTATCATTGGCATTTTTGAGGATATCGCTGGACCTGCGCGCCAAGCAATGATCGCCGATCTGGTGCCGGAGGATATTCGCACGGATGCCTATGGCATCATGCGCATTGTATTCAATCTTTCCGTCACCATTGGACCGGCGATCGGTGGTTTGATGGCTGCCAGGTCGTTCAATTTACTCTTCATTATCGATTTCTTCATCAGTTTGCTGGTTGCCGGTATAGTATTCCTGTTCCTCCCGGAAACCAAACCGCAAACTGCCGAGCACCATAGGGAAGAAGGCTTGAAAGAGACTTTCCAGGGTTACCGATTGGTGTTGAAAGATAAGCTTTTTATTGCCTTTGTGGTGGTGGTAATGCTGGAGACATTGATGTATTTCAATATGAACAGCACGCTCTCGGTTTTCCTGGTCAATTTTGGCGGGATCACTACCCAGCAGTTCGGGTATATTTTGAGCCTCAATGCCGGCATGGTGGTGCTCTTACAAATGTTATTTAGCCGCCTGGTTGCGGGTTGGAAGCCGATGCTTACCATGGTAATTGGGAATATTCTGTATGTGATCGGGTTTAGTATGTACGGTTATGTGAATAACTATGGTATGTATTTGTTCGCGATGGTGATCATCACCATTGGTGAGATGATCATCGCCCCGGTTGCCCAATCACTGGTAGCACATTTCGCGCCGGAGGAAATGCGCGGTCGCTATATGGCGATCAATGCTATGGCATGGGTCATCCCGGTTTCCATCGGACCTTTGGGTGCGGGGTTCATCATGGATAATTTCGATCCGCGTTTATTATGGTTTGTTGCAGGCGGTATCGGATTGCTGGATGTAATTGGATTTCTCACATTACACTTTAAAGCCGGGAAGAAATTCGAAGCCAAACAGAATGGGCATAAGATAGCAATGGGCAATGATGCGGTGCCTCCAATGGTTGAAGCAAAAGCAACAATCTCTGAATAACAAAAAAGGGTTTGGATCTTATCCAAACCCTTTCCTCAATAATTTCCCTGAAAATAATTTACAATTTATGTAACAATTTTGAAATGTGTTCGTTTTAATAAATGAATTCAAAGATGCTTTCCGATGCTGCCATGAATAATGAAGCCCGCACTGTGCAGAATGCGATCAGCGGTGATAGGCAGGCATTCACACAATTATTCGACCAGTTCTATGAACCGATCAATCGCTATTTCTTTTTTCATTTAACGCAGTCTTCTGACTCGGATGATCTCAGCGAGATGGTCTTTTTGCAAGCGTGGCGGAACATTAAAAAATTCGATCCATCTAAAGGAACGTTCAAAGCCTGGCTTTACCGCATTGCACACAATCTACTGGTAGATCACTATCGCCGTCAAAAAGAAAAGGTGCCTCTGGATGAGATCACTGATCTGCCTTCTACAATGAATTCGTCAGAACAAACATTGATTGAGCACCAACAGGTTTTGCAGTTAAAGTGGGCGCTCTTGCAGTTGGACGAAAGGTCACGAGATGTGCTTATTTGCCGTTATGTTAATGAGATGAGCCATCGTGAAACAGCTAGGATGCTCAAGCTAACAGAAGGGAATGTGCGAGTGATTCAGATGCGTGCCCTGAAAAAGATGAAGAACTTTTTCGCGGAGGACATAGATGAGCAAACGAAATTCGAATAGAAGAATGAACGAGGATCTATGTAGACTTGGTGAACAGATCAATGCCATTTCACTCCATTATGAACCCGATAAGAATGTCAAAACAGCCACCAGGTTTAGATTATTACAGAAAATCGCAAAAGAACAAGAAAATGTAACATCCATGCCTAATCTTCGTTTTAATAAACAAGTATCTGACCAACCTAGAAGGAGGTTTGCGATGTCGTGGATGTTTATAGCAGTAACATTGATGGCGCTGGCGGGTGGAACTGGTACCGTGTATGCTTCTAACGATGCCCTGCCCGGAGATATTCTGTATCCGGTGAAGATCGCATCGGAGGATGTACAACTTTTCTTCAGCGATGATGAGAATGATGCGGATCTGTTGCTTTCATTCATGGATAAAAGGCTTGAAGAGATGGACACATTGGTAGAGGAAGGGGATGAAGAAGCGCTTGATCTCGCCTTGAATACTTATCAGAACCAACTTGAACAACTAACCAACCTGATGAGCCAGCGTCAACCAGAGGATCCAATCGCCGGTGATGCTCTTGCAGCTCAGGTGCAAAGTCGCCTGGAGGAGCAAGCACAACGCATGTTGAATATCAACGAAGAAGTCGGTGAAAGATTACAGATGCAATTACAAACCCAGGATCGTATCGAAACGCAGGATCAATTGCAGTTGAAAGATGGGGTTGGGAGCCAGGGACAGGGAGTGGAAGATATTACCAATGCGGAAACAGTTCCTTCTGACAATCAACAGGATGGCAGCCAATCAGGTGAACCACAAAATCAAAACCAGTCCAAGATGTCCGCTAGTTTGCAGACCTACAATCTCTCAGCAGATGACCGTCTATCTTTGCGTTTTGTTATCAGTGGGCAACCATCTGGCAATATCTATGTCCGAGTGAACGGAGTGCAGTATGCCTGTTCACATTCCAACGGCTCGATTAACTGCGAGGGTCCTGCCCCTGTCAATGAAGATGCCCTGATTGAAGTGGTTGATGCCGGCAGTGGTACACTGTTATACAGTCAACGGATCACCATACCCGCAGCTCAGGGTTCAGATTCATCTAATGGTAGCGGAGGCGGGCAAGGGGAGGGCGGTTCAGGAGGAAAACAGCATTAATAGCTTGTAAGTGAAAGCATTTGCCTGACCACGAGTTGGACACCATTATCACGATGGTGTCCAATTTTATTTATGGATAGATGGATTGTTCGAACGACTATCTGTTTTTTATATTTCGGATTTTATAATGATTGTTGGTACTGCATTAAAAAAACCTGGGGCAATTTCTTGCGTATATCCTTATGAAAGGAATTTTTGTTGTCTGTTCAAAGCGGAGGAATATATGACTGGTAATATTGCAGTGCGAGCAGAGGGACTGAAGAAATATTATAAGAACATCAAAGCGGTGGATGGTGTTGACTTTTCCATTAAAGAAGGGGAGATATTCAGTCTTTTAGGACCAAACGGTGCTGGAAAAACCACTACCATCCATATGCTAACGGGTTTGTTTGCTCCGGATGCGGGCGATGCTTATATTTTCGATAATTCCATTAAAAACGCTGCCCTTAAAGCAAAAGCCCTCATGGGGATTGTCCCTCAGGAAATTGCGCTCTATGAGGATCTTACTGCCAGAGAAAATCTGTTTTTTTGGGGTAGGTTGTATGGGTTAAAAGGTGCGCAGCTCAAGCAGCGTGTGGGAGAAATACTTGATCTGATCGGGTTACAGGAACGCCAGCATCAAAAAATTGCCAAATATTCGGGTGGCATGAAACGGCGGGTCAATATTGGCATCGCATTATTACACTTGCCACACCTGGTTATCATGGATGAACCTACCGTTGGGATCGATCCACAGAGCCGGCGTCACATTTTGGATAACGTGTTGGAGTTGAATAAAAAAGGTATGACAGTGCTTTACACCACCCATTATATGGAAGAAGCCCAGGAACTCTCTGATCATATCGCCATCATGGATCAGGGGAAGATCGTCGCGTGCGGTACCCATGCCGAGCTGGTAAAACTGATTGGGGAACAGGATCGGGTCGAATTGATCCTCAGTCAGGATGGTGGAAAAGTGCTACAGGCTTGGAGGGAGTTGAAGGGTGTATCTCAAATTATGGAAGAGGATGGGAAGGTGATCCTCTTGGTAGATGACAGCAACCAAGTGTTGCCAGAGCTCTTCAAGATCGCTAATCGTAATGCAGCCCGCATTGCTTCGGTTGCTATCCATGAACCGAACCTGGAGACCGTCTTTCTGCATTTGACCGGCAAAGCACTGCGCGATTAAGGAGCTGGCATGAAAAAAATAATTGTTATTGCCGTGAAAGATCTGTTGCGATCACTGCGCAGCATGTTCTTCATTGGAATCTCCATAGCTGCCCCTTTATTGCTGGCTTTTCTCTTTTCGATAGCATTTGGTGGTGAGGAAAGCAGCACATCATTTTCAATAGAAATGGCTTTTGCCAACCAGGATGTGCCGCCACAGGGAAGCTCCAACTTGGGTGCGGTAGTACAGGATGTATTTATGTCAGAAGAGCTGCGCGATCTAATCCATTTGACAGAAGTACCGGATGAAGCCAGTGCTTTACAGTGCATTCTGGATCAACGATTCAGTGCTGCCTTGATCATACCTGTGAATTTTAGCAGTGCAATAATCGAAGAGAGTTCATCTACCCGACTGCGCATCATCACAGATCCTACCGCAACCATTGTGCCACAAATTCTTGACTATATTGTCACCACGATCGCAGATTCTTTTTCTGCTTCTAAAATCACTATGTCACTGGCTGTGGAAGAACTGCAGCAGCAAGGTGAACAGGCTGATGATGCTTTTTATTCCAATTTGAACGATAAACTGAACTCCCAATCTAATTCTGAAGCTTCTTATCTTATAATTGTGGACCCCAAGGGATCGACTGAAGAAGTGCAGGCTTCTCCTCAACAGCAGAAGATCATCGCTGCTATTATGGTAGGTATGATGGTCTTCTTTTCCTTTTACACAGGTGCATTTGCCTCGGAATCGATCCTTTTAGAAGAGGAGAAAGGTACCCTGGCACGCAAATTCGTCTCTCCCACACCCATCCGCACCATTCTGGCAGGAAAATTCTTGGGCGTTTTTATCACCTTGCTGGTGCAGGTGATTGTGTTGCTGGTTAGTTCAGCGCTTATCTTCAAGATCGATTGGGGTAATTGGGCTACGGTGTGCCTGGCAGGCACAGCTATGATCATCGCAGCCGCCGGATTTGGATTGTTCTTGATGTCACTGCTACGCGATTCGCGCCAGACTGGTATTGTGCTGGGCGGGGTGATGACCTTTACCGGAATGGTAGGCGGGCTTTTTACCACCGGAATTGAGAACATACCATCTTTTATGGAAATATTGAAGAAAATCGTTCCACAGGGTTGGGCACTGCAAATGTGGCAATCGGTGATAGCAGGAGTTACTCCATCGCAGATCATCTTCCCCGTTCTGGTTCTATTGAGTGTAGGGATTGTTTTCTTTGGCATCGCTGTCTCTCGTTTTCAACGGCGTTTTGCCAAGAATTAGGAGCTGAGTATGAAACGCATCATTTACATCGCATGGAAGGATATTACGCAGGTTTTGCGCTACCCCGTGGCAGGTTTATTTTTACTGGTGCTCCCGCTGGTGTTCACGGCTTTCTTTGGCATCTTGTTTGGCGGAATCAACAACTCAGATGAACAAATCGAAGTTCCTGTGCTGGCAGCAGTCAGCGCAGAAGACGATTGGACGCGTGTGGAAACCATGTTCCCCCAGCTTTTCAATTCTTCCGAGTTTCAGATTGAAAAAATGACTCAAGACTGGATGGAAAGACCACAAGACCTGCTGCAAGATGAAATCTTTGCCGGTGTGCTGGTTATCCCCAATGACTTCTCTTTTTCTGAAAATTCTGAGAAGCTGCTGTTGTATGTGGATCAAACTTCCGATAGTGGGCAGGTTTTGATCTATACCGTCGAAACAATTCTCAAAGAAGCACAGTTGATTGACAGTTCGGTGAATAAGGCACTGCAGGCAGTAGATATGCTTGCGCCTTACATTAATGATGCTGATTATCAACTGGCATATGAACGAGTGGAAAAACACGCGCAGCAGTTGTGGAGAAACAAAGCACTGCAGGTCGATATGGAAAAAGCCGTAGCACCCTCCACCGATCTCTCCGAATTGGAATCATCCTACGATCAATCCTCTCCCGGTATGCTGGTGCAGTTTGCCATTTCCGGCTTGATGGGCATTGCCATCATTTTGGTGCAGGAACGCAAGACCAGAACCCTGCAACGTATGATGACCACTGCCACCAGCCGCGCTTCCATTATTATTGGGCACGCTCTTTCTATGGTTATCATCTTTGTGTTACAACAAATCATCCTGGTATTGGCTGGAAAGTTCTTGTTTGGGGTGGATTATTTGCGGCAACCGTTTGCTATTTTGCTTGTCATCGTCGCATTTGCTCTGTGGGTGAGTGGTATGGGAATGTTGATCGGTGTGGCCGCGAAAAATGAGGATCAGGTCATTTTGTTCTCATTGATTGCCATGTTCCTTTTTACTGCCATGGGTGGTGCTTGGTTTCCGTTGGAGGGAACCAGTGCAGGATTCTATAATATTGCTCGCTATACACCCGGCGCACAAGCTATGCAAGGCTTTCAAAATATCATTGTACGTAAATTGGGTCTGGCATCGGTCATCGAGCCAGTGGGGCTGCTGCTGTTGTATGCGGTCGCTTTTTTCACAGCAGCTATATTACTCTTTAAGAAGATAGAGAATTAGAACACGGCGATCCTCGTTCAAAACGCTTTTTTTGACCTGATGACGGTTGATCTGCTGTATTCCTTTTAATCACACTGATGACTATTTCTCTTTCAATCCGTCATCCCGAATGCAGTCTGGAATCTCACCGTGAGTAAGATGAACAAGGTATCAGCCGTAAACCTTCCTGCCTGAATAAATATCAAAATGTCCCTGCTTGGCGAATAGCGGATTGATAAACAGTGATCTTGCGAGATTCCTTGGTCACTGCGTTCTCCCCTAATAAAGAAGAAAATCCGACCTGTAGGCGATATACGGGCTTTTTTCGATTCTTGACCCGGTTTATAATCTTTCCATACGAGGATTAATATGAGTAAAAAACTGGTTGAATGTATTCCAAATTTCTCCGAAGCACGTCGCACTGAAGTAGTGCAAAAGATCGCAGATGCTATCCTTTCAGTCGACGGTGTGCAGATCCTGGATCGCCACTCCGATCTGGATCATAATCGCACCGTCCTCACACTGTTGGGTGAACCCGGATTGGTAGAAGAGGCTATCTATAATGGGATCCGCGAAGCAGCTGCCCTGATCGATATGGATCAGCACCAGGGAGAGCACCCGCGCATCGGCGCTACCGATGTGGTGCCTTTTGTGCCCATCCGGGATATGGAGATGAGCGAGTGTGTCGAAATTGCGCGCCGGCTTGGTAAACGCGTGGCAGATGAATTGAACATTCCGGTTTATCTTTACGAAGAAGCTGCCACCCGCCCGGAATATATCAATTTGGAGGATATCCGGCGTGGGCAGTACGAAGGTTTAAAAGAAGAAATCAAAACAAAAACAGAACGAAAACCCGATTTTGGTCCTTCAGAACTCAGTAAAGCCGGTGCCACCGTGATTGGGGCACGTTTTCCACTGATTGCTTTCAACGTGTATCTCGCCACGGAGGATGTGAGCGTCGCCAAGCAGATCGCCAAACAGGTGCGTCATTCCTCCGGAGGACTACGCTTTGTGAAGGCGATGGGGGTGCTGGTGGAGGGGCGTGCCCAGGTTTCTATGAACTTGACCAATTTTCAAAAGACTCCTATTGCACAGGTGGTGGAATTCGTGCGCCGTGAAGCGCAGCGTTATGGAGTAACCGTTCACCACTGCGAACTGGTGGGTCTCATCCCGCAGAAAGCGTTAACCGACGCGGCGGTCTGGTATTTGCAACTTGACCAATATGAAGATGAACAGATCCTGGAAAATAAATTATTGACCGTAGTAACGGAATCGGTCGGAAATGCAGGAACAGATCAGGCACCCTTCCTGGATGCACTTGCCAGTGCCAGCCCTACACCCGGAGGTGGTTCCGCCGCTGCCTGGACGGCTGCCGAAGCGGCTGCCTTGGTGGCAATGGTGGCACGCTTAACAGTTGGAAAGAGCAAATATAAGGATGTTGAGCCCGATATGTGGAAGTTGATCGAACGGGCTGATGGGTTACGTGCCAGCCTTCAACGGGCTGTTGAAGAGGATGCCGTTGCTTTTGAGCAGGTTATGGCAGCTTACAAACTTCCCAAACAGACCCCGCAACAGATCGAAGAACGCACCGCAGTTATCCAGGAGACAATACTTGAGGCAGCCAAGGTTCCTCTCGAGACTTCACGTATGGCACTGGCAGTAATGCAGCTGGCGGAAACAGCCTGCAAACTGGGTAACTTGAATGCCATCACTGATTCTGCTTCAGCTGCACAGTTAGCCAGTGCTGCGTTCACATCTGCTGCTGCGAATGTGAGTATTAACATCAGCACTCTTGCCGCTCAAGATGCTCGCATGCAGTTTGAACATGAGTTGCTGGCATTTAAGACCGAAAAAGAGGCTATACTTACGCGCGTGGCACACATCGTTGTTGAACGTGCTCAGATCACTTTGCTGTAAGGATTTTTTGTTCGATGAAGACTTTCCAGATTTTTGTATTGATAGCTTTGTTCATGCCATTATCACTAGGAGCCTGTACTTCTGCCCCGTCAGAATCCAATGCAGTCCAATCTATTTCAGAAATTACCACTCCCACACTCCAGGTTTTGCCGACTGAAAAAATTCTATCTTTATGGGTAGCTCCTTACTTGCCTCAAGATATCCAGACTGACATGCTTTTGCCTGAAAATGTGCTGCTGACAGATTCCCAGCAGGCTGCGGATCTGTGGTTGGATGTAGCAGGTGACCAACCCCTATCGCAGTGGGTGTATGCGCTGGCGGCGCCTTTTGCCACGGTGGATGATGCCATCACCTCACAGGACTTACTGAAAGTCTGGCATGGGGAAATAGGTGTTACTTCGTCGCTGCGAAGAATTCTGGTAGATGGTAACACCAAGGCTATCTTTGAAAAAAAATGGGGCACTCCTTCCAGTTCTACCGTGATCCTTACCGATGTGGAAAGTCTGCTGTCAGCTGCCTGGAGTGAAGA
This sequence comes from Chloroflexota bacterium, assembly GCA_012798455.1. Lineage (GTDB taxonomy): Bacteria > Chloroflexota > Anaerolineae > Anaerolineales > Anaerolineaceae > UBA4781. The sequence goes on from JAAZNC010000036.1 coordinate 33,542, forward strand.
TGGTACTTGGGCCATCATCCCTTTTGATTCCCTCGAAACCCGCTGGAAAGTCATTACAGTGGATAGTATTTCACCGATTGATGATGATTTTGATATGCTGAATTATGCGCTTACTGTGGAATTTTCGTTGCTGGGCAAGAGTGACGATTTGCAAAATTTTAATACACAAGTAGCAGCCATGGGCAGTGTGTTCATTCCAGTTACCAATCGTGATGAAAACAAGATCACAACTGTGGTGATGACCGGGGTAACTGCCCTGGTGCGCGGAACAGCGTATATGATGGAAAAATATGGCATGACCTATCCTGCCCTGGATATGGGTGACATCCTGCGCAGTGCGGATATCACCCATATCAGCAATGAGATCCCCTTTACAGAGACTTGCCCCAATCCATTCTATAATTCTGCCAATGACGCCAATTTGGTGTTTTGCAGTAAACCGGAATATATTGCCTTGCTGGATGCGATCGGGACGGATGTGGTGGAATTGACCGGCGACCATTTTCGCGATTGGGGAGCGGATGCCATGCTATCTACCCTGGATATGTATGACCAGCGCGGATGGGAGTATTATGGTGGTGGGCGCAACCTGGCAGATGGGCAACAACCAGCTCTTTTCGAGCACAACGGCAATAAGATCGCCTTCCTGGGTTGCAACGCCAAGCCGGAAGGTTATGCTACTGCAGGCATAGACTATCCGGGTGCAGTGCATTGCGATATGGATGAGATGGCAGCACAGATCAAAGCGGTGAAGACACAGGGATATATCCCGGTTGTGACTTTTCAGCACATCGAATACTATGCTTACACTGCCAGTCCCTTTTTGGTACAGGATTTCCATACTGTCGCTGAAGCTGGTGCAGCGATCGTCAGCGGCAGCCAGGCACATCAGCCCCAAGCTTTTGAGTTCTATCATGGTTCGTTTCTGCACTATGGACTGGGCAATCTGTTTTTTGACCAGTACGGAGAGGGTTTTGCACAACGCCAGGCATTCATTGACCGTTATTTCATTTATAATGGGCGGGTACTCAGCACCGATCTGATCACTATCATGTTTGTGGATATGGCTCGATCACGCTTGATGAATTCGGATGAGCGACAGCAGTTATTGGAAACTATCTTTTCAGCCAGCGGATGGTAAATTATTAAACATTATACATATTAGGAGATATAACATGGGATTACTACCGGATTATAAAATTCGTGAATATGCACAAAAACAAGCAATGCTTGATCCATTTGTGGATGGGCAGGTGCGCGATGGCAAGATTTCCTACGGGCTTTCTTCTTACGGATATGATATTCGTGTGGCAGACGAGTTCAAGATTTTTACCAATATCCATACCACGGTAGTGGACCCCAAGCAATTCGATGTCCATTCCATGGTAGATTTCAAAGGGGAGGTATGTATCATTCCACCCAATTCTTTCGCCCTGGCTCGTACGGTGGAATATTTCCACATTCCACGGGGAGTGCTGACCATTTGTGTTGGCAAGAGCACTTACGCGCGCTGCGGTATTATCGTGAATGTCACCCCTTTCGAACCGGAGTGGGAGGGTTATGCCACCCTTGAAATCTCCAATACCACTCCCTTGCCAGCCAAGATCTATGCTAATGAAGGAATTGCACAAGTGCTCTTTTTTGAAGGAGATGGAGTTTGCGAAATATCTTATGCCGATAAAAAGGGCAAATATCAAGCACAACAAAGTATTGTGTTACCCAAGTTATAGAATGAAGGTATCATGGGGCTGGATGTTCGCCCAATTCGGAAATTAGTACGCCGAGCTGCTGCTGGACGTTATGTGCTGATTGTTTTACTTTGTCTGGCAACTTCAGTTTCGCTTACCCGTTTTTTCTTGGAGCTCTCTGATTATCCGCAACTCGGCAACGACGAGCTGCATATCGCCCATGTGTTATGGGGAGGGTTGCTCCTTATGAGTGGGGCTTTGCTGCCCTTGCTCTTTGCAAATCGCGGCATCCTTGATAGCAGTGCAGTCTTGAACGGGGTTGGCATGGGGCTCTTTCTCGACGAGGTTGGCAAATTCATCACCCAAGCCAATGATTATTTTTTTCCTGCTGCTGCTCCCATTGTATATGCCTTCTTTCTGCTGACCCTTTGGATCTATATGCTGGTGCGTTCGCAACGCAAGGGTTATTTTATATGATGTCTTATCCGTATTAAGCGAATACCTTGATAAGGATCTGTCAGCGCAGGAACGAGATTGGATCGTTGCACGGTTACAAACTGCCAGGAAATTGGATAGTGCGGGAGAATACCACGCGTTTTTGGATACCATGGAGCAATTTGTTCACAGTGAACAGGTCCCCATTGTCCTGCACCATGACGATTTTTTTACCAGACAACTAAATAAGTTCCGCTGTTATGAGAACCAAAAACTACCCCAACCCAAATTCCGCCGCTTTGTCCTGGCTGCGTTGTTGATGTGGGGGTTGGTCGCCATTCTCTACCCGTTTCTTTCATTGAATTTCTCTTCAAGACATGTTCAGATCAGCGGACTATTTTCTGAATTGATCAACACCAACCTGATATTATCCGAGAGCGGGGTCACCCTGTTGATTCGTTTGATAGGTGAAATAGCGATCGGTTTTTCTATTATGCTCAGTGCGATCTTTTTTGCAGTAGGAAAAGAAAAAACTGCGTTGAATCTGGCGCAATCCAGTCTACTGGTTTCTATCAGCGGGTTGTATTTGCTGGTTTTTTACTATGATCAGTTTTCCGCCATCGTGTTCGTGATCTTGCAGTTCATAGTGTTGGGGCTGGTATCTCGCTATAAAATGAAATTTATCGAACATCAGGAAAGGCAAAAATAATCCCAATTTATTCAGATAAACATTAGATTTTTTTCGCGATCAAGTCATGCACAAGAGCAGCGGTGATCTCCACCACTGTTATTTTTCCCATTTCCAGTTCATCCTCCACCATTACCATGCCATCAATTTCAGGAGCATCACGGTAAGAGCGACAAATGGTCATACCATCACCCACACCATCCACGATCACTTCCATCTTCTTCCCTATGAACTGGCGATTTTTCTGCTCAGAGATACCCTCCTGAAGTGCCACCAACTGTTGAATGCGTTCTTCCTTAAGTTCCGGAGAAACATCATCTTGAAGCTGATAAGCTGCTGTTCCTTTTTCATGGTAATAAGGGAAGATACCTACCCGGTCAAATTGCACTTCTGCCACAAAATCTAGCAAGTTCCGAAACTCCGTATCGCTCTCACCAGGAAATCCCACAATAAAAGTTGACCGGATCGCCAGGTTGGGAACACGAGCACGCATTTCTTGGATGGTATCCCGCACATGGTCCATATTTGCCGGTCGATACATGCGCCGCAGAACATCAGGATGGGCATGCTGTAACGGGATATCAAGATAGGGCAGTAAGCGAGGTTGTTCAGCCATCATATCGATCAGGCGTGAACTGATCTGACCCGGATAGGTATACAATAAACGCACCCATGGGATATGCGGAGCGGTCTTCATAATTTCTATGAGCAGATCCGGCAGTCCATCCTTCATACCCATATCATGTCCATAGGAAGTGAGATCCTGGGCGATCAGGATCAGCTCCTGGATTTTCAGATCTGCCAATCTACTGACATCGTGCAAAATATTTTCTATTCGACGGCTTACTTGCGGCCCTTTGATGATAGGAATGGCACAAAAAGCACAGCGGCGGTCACAACCATCCGCGATCTTGAGATAGGCATACCCTCCATAATGAACCACCCGCGGAATATCTTCGGCTTCCATTGTCAAGGGCGAAGTATTTATAAAGCGAATGTTCGTTTGTGCTGGTTCATCGAGTTTTTTTACCACCGACAGGATATCCATCCAGCGACGGGTACCAAGCATCGCGTTCACCCCCGGTACCTGCTTGGCGACCCATTCTGATTCACGTTGGGTTAAGCAGCCAGCTGCGATCAAGCATTGAGATGTATGTTTTTCCGAGGCGATCTCTTTCAGGAGATCCAGCGCTTCCTGGCGAGCAGGTTCGATGAATCCGCAGGTATTTACGATGATCACATCCGCCGAATGCTGGTCAGCAGCGTATGCATATCCATTCTTACGCAAAAGTTCCGCCATGGATTGTGAATCCACACTATTTTTTGGGCATCCTAGCGAATAAATGTAAAAACTCTTTTTCATAGGTGTTTTATTATAAAGGTTCCAATAAAAATAGGGTTATAGAAAATTGAACCATTCCGCTTTTGGCATTCGGTATTTTCATCAATTCTATTTACATTATCAGCAGTGAGGGTGTTGAAAAACATGTTAAAAATTGTAAAACCACTCGGTTTTTAGCCAAATATGGTGGTTTACAGAAGAAAAACTACGGAAAATCCGAAAAATATGACTTTTTCCACACCCTCAGCAGTATTTCTTGATTCTTTGTCGGTTTTGTGCTATTCTAATATAGAACATTATTTCTATTTCAATGGGGAGTATTATGGTAGCAACAGGACCACATCAGGATAAAACAAAAAGATTTAAGTCACCTACGCAATTGACAAAACGTCAGAAACAATGCTTGCAGCGCGTTGCAGTCGGGAACACCCTGCGTACGATCGCCAAGCAGTTGGGGATCACGGAAAGAATGGTGCGAGGGCACTTGAGTAAAGTGCGAAAAAAGCTGGATGCTCGTTCAACTGCTGAAGCGGTTTATATTGCTGTAAAACTGGATATCCTTGAATAAAGGATAACAGTTACTCAGCAGCACTTTGGGTTGCGGTCGGTGTCGCAGAAGGAGTAACGGTTGATATTGATGTCGGCGCCAGGGTAGATGTAATGGTAGGTGTGGGCACAGCCAGCCCCGATTGGCTAAAATCAAGGTTGACTACCTCACCCATCGCACCCAGATTTCCCAGGTATTCCTGGTTGAAATATACTTCCAGAGCAGCACCGTTGCCACTCTGCAGTAAAATGCGATCATCGCCTGAGAAAGTATAAGCATTACCGGGTACGGTACGTCCCTCAAATTCAATCACTCCATCCACTGTGATACGCATCCAGGCACGCTGCTGAGCAATGATGTACAATTGTAATGGAGCAGCATTGGCAGTGGCAACCGGTACTACCACCTGCGTCTCAACTTGCGTCGTAACCGGAACATTAGCTTGTTCAGTGGTTAAAGTTCCCTCCGCAGTCAATTGTGTTTCCAGGGTGATAGTGGGAGTGGCAGTGTTCTGCAACATTTCAGAAATAGAGGGAGCTGCGGTAGGGGTTTCATCCGTACCTTTTCCAAAGATCTGCGATGCTCCCCAGAAAATAAACACAAACAACCCTATCACAACCAGTGAACCAAAGATCAAATCAGGGGAAAGGAAACGGCGAAGCTTATCAGGAAGATGGACGCTAACCTTGACAGTTGGTTCCCGTGGAGCCCATTTTTCCTGCATGTTTTCACGACGTTGGGTTTCAAGTCCTTCTGCATAAAGTGAAGATACTGCATCATCGTCCATCTCCAGGAAATTAGCATAATTAAAAACCATGCCGCGCCCTTGGATAGATGAGGGTAGATTGTCGATCTGTCCATCTTCAATAGCTTGGACATACATACGGCGCAACCGGGTAAACTGTTCCACATCTGAAAGTGAAAGACCCATCTTTTCACGCCGTGCACGCATCTGCTGCCCGACTTCTTTGAATATCTCTTCCGAAGGACGCCCGGAACTGTTCACAGGAACACCGGGTTGCCCCTGATTTTCCCCAAATTCTTGTGGCGGTGCTTCTCCTTCCTTTATTTTCTCTGTTTTGGTTTCGTCAATGGAAGTATCTGATTGTTTTCCAATTTTGCTTCTCAACAACTTCGCCAGGGAAAATTTTCGCCCACTCTTTTCTTGCAGTTCGTCCTTTTCCTTACTTTCATCATCTATTCTTTTAGGTAGCAAGAATTTAGGCAAGTAGAATTTCCGTTCCCTGTTTTTCGGGAGCTGAGGAACTTCCTCTTTTTTTTCAATCAGAGCCGGTTCTGCTTCGTCCGATGAAACATCTCTTTTCCGCTTCAATTCATCCTTGTTGATTACCGGTTGCTTTTCATCAACCACAAGAGGGTTTTCCCATAGTGCGAGCAGTTCTTGGGGATCCAGTTCCAGAAATACCGCATATAAGCGCAAAAAGCCACGCGCCTGGGCTTTGGATGGCAACAATTCAGGATTATCGTTTTCTAGTTCATGCAAATACTGCAAACGGATATGTGTTGCTTTGGCGACATCCTGAAGGCTGATATCCTTAAACTCACGGGTATCTTTTAAGATCTGTCCAACAGTTTTATTCATCGGTATTGATTATATGCGGAAATAGATTTAAAGAACCGGCTTGCGATTACTCTCAAGCCGGTTTTTGAACATTTCTTACTCTTGTTGTTCGCTTGAGACGGGCTCAGTGAACGATGGAATTTCATCAATAGTGGGAAGCTTGGTTTTTTCTTCCTTGCCTTTTTCTTTAGAAGCTTTCTGTTCTTTTTCAGCTTCTTCCTCACTTATAACAGTCACTTTCACTTCAGGGATAAGATCAAAGGTCAAGCGGACCTTGACATCATGGGTCCCAACCTCACGCAGTGGTTGCGATTCGATCCAATGACGATCGATTTCCAGGCGGGTCTTATCGGAGATCGCGTCAGCGATCATCTGCTGAGTAATAGAACCGTATAAACGACCAGTCTCGCCAACCTTAGCGGTGAAGGTTAATTCCAGCCCTGCGATCTTTTCAGCCACGCCAGCCATTTCTTCATTCAAAGCAATACGGCGTTTTTCGGCAGCTTGCTGGATCTTTTCTACTTGCCTGAGTGCACCCGGTGTGGCGATCACCGCCAGTTTTTGCGGGATAAGGAAGTTCCTGCCGTAGCCATTGGCAACTTTCTTGATCTCTCCCGCCCTGCCTAGATTATAAACATCACGGATTAATAAGACTTTCATTTGTTCAAGCCCTTTCTCATTTTGTCTGTCACGCGAAGGGTACAACGCATCCAGCGGAGAAATTCTACCAGAGCCATTCCGAATCGTCAATCAACCTAATGAGACTGTTGAAAAAGAAGTGACAAAATTGACAAAGGGGGAGAGATTTAATAGAATAGGGGGAACAACAGCAGCGAGGGAAGCATGGCACACGAACACTTCATCGAGACGGGGGAAGGTACCTTTTATGGGGAATACA
>JAAZNC010000037.1 GCA_012798455.1 Chloroflexota bacterium
CAATTCCCGCTTGCGCTCCAGCATGCGTTCCTTGAACTTGGTCAGGGTAGAATGGTCGGGGGCAAACTGATCCATGCCCAACCCTAAAAAGTACTTGGCTGACATGCTGTCATTGATATATTCTTCCACCTGCCTTTCTGCTAGATTGTACAAGTAGGCTACCAACAGCATCTTCAACAGCACCACCGGGTCAAAAGGTGGGCGTCCATATTGTGCTCTGCCTTGGTACCAGCGCATCATTTTCTTGGAATAGTTGCGCCAATCCAGCATTTCATTCAACTTGCGAAAGAAGTGATCCTGCGGAATGATCTGATCATAGATATATTCCCCATAAAAGGTACCTTTTCCGGTCTCAATGAAGTGTTCTTGGGCCATGCTTCCCTCGCTGTTGTTGTTTCCCCCATTCTATTAAATCTCTTCCTCTTTGTCAATTTTGTCACTTCTTTTTCAACAGTCTCAGTAAATTTGTTGACAAATAAAAACTATGGTGCTATCCTAAGAAATTAGAATGTACAAAATACAGCATTGAAAGGATCGGTAAGATGACGCACGTAATTACTGATGAATGCATTGTTTGCGGTTCCTGTGAAGCGGAATGCCCACAAAACGCAATTTCCATGGGTGAAGAACATTTCGAAATTGACCCATCCAAATGCATTGATGATGGGGCTTGCGTTGAAGTTTGCCCGGTAGATGCCATCATCAAAGAAGACTAGTCCCATTTTTAAGCTTAAAAAAAGAGCGCCACTATGGACGTGGCGCTCTTTTTTGTTTATTCCATTCTATAATTACTGCAATTATGAAGAAATTCATCACCATCGCAGGAAATATAGGAGTGGGAAAGTCCTCCCTGGTACGATTACTCAGCCAACGATTACAATGGGATCCTTTCTTTGAACCGGTTGCCAACAACCCATACCTATCTGACTTTTATACCGATATGAAAACCTGGAGTTTTCATTCACAGACCTATTTCCTTTCCAATCGACTGAAAGTATATGGAGATTTACTGGAATGTCCCAATTCGGTCATCCTAGATCGCAGTCTATATGAGGACGCAGAAGTATTTGCAAGAAATCTATATCTGCAGGGACTGATGAGCCAGCGCGATTACGAGACCTATGAAATCATCTACCGCACCCTGCTACGATTTCTCCCTACCCCCGATCTGGTGGTTTATTTGCGCGCTTCAACTTTTACCCTGATCGAAAGAATCCGCAAACGCGGTAGAGATTACGAGAAAAATATCAGTGAAGAATACCTGCAGCAATTAAATGACACTTATGAAACATGGATATGTAATTTCACTTTATGTCCTGTACTAACTGTTCCATCGGATAATCTGGATTTTGTGAATCATTCCAGACACATGGATCTGATCCAACAAAAAATTCAGGAAAAAATATCAGGAAAAGAAGAGGTAATATTTTCTCCCGAAGAATATAACCAGATATAAATAAATAACTGCAAAAGCAGAATAAAACGAGTTAACGGGGTTCTACGATGAATTTTATAGCCGTTCTCACCTTTCCATCTATTTCAACATTGACGAATTCAGGAATAAAAACCACCGTTATACCATCCTGATCTAGAAAATTCTTAGCCAGAATAAGGGCTTTAATGGATTGGTTTATTGCTCCTGCACCGATCGCCTGTACCTCAGCATGCTTATGCTCTCGAATTACTCCCGCGATAGCCCCTGCGACTGCTGCTGTGCGGGAAACAGCTTTCACTTTGATCACATCCATGGTTTCCCTTCCTTTCAGAAGATTGTCTGAACTTTCTATCCCTAGTGATAGGGAGCAATTCTTATAAAAATGGTACAAGCATTGTACAAAAAAGGAACAGGTTATACAAGCATACCTGATAACTTTTTGTGAGGGTTTTTGTTCATATATATATATGTATGTATTTAAAGTTAATTAACTTAGTAATAGCAGTAGGATCTGTGGATAAGTGGATAAAAACAAATAATAGCCAGATGTAGATTTTCTTCTATTCAATGTCCATATATGGGTAATTTTATTGAATATCTATTTTTTGAGGTTGTGTAGAAACTATGCATAAAAGAGGAATCCTTTCAGATTTTGTTCTCAAAATTACTAACTTCCCACAGATTATCAGAGCGATTTGCAATCATTATCAACAATAGAAAAATAAAAATAGAATTTTTATTCGAAGATATCCACAAAATAAACCATTTATCCACCGTTTTCTACGAGTTATCCACAATATTGTGGAAAGAAATGTGGATAGCTATAATAAACCACTCACTTTTCCCCATTCACCGCAAGTTTCATCGACTGCATCCAGATAGATATCTAATTGTTGTAGCTTCAGTGGAATGGAATCGCGCGAAAAGTTCAACTGCTCACAAAAGTCCTTCCAGCCCCTGACTTCGGGAGAGCGCTTTGGCAGCATTTGCATGATGTTGGTCCAAACCCACAATAATATCCAGATCGATTCATCGAATCGTTCAACTTGATAGTAAGAGGCAGCACCGAGATAATAATTAACACGGGCAGGTGCATATTGCGGAGGGCAATATGATTTATCGGAAAGGATTGAAAAAATAATCGTTAGTTGTTGGTGCAAATCTTGCCAATCGATGAGGTCGTAGTTAGTCGGAGCAAATAGATCTCGCATTCCACTGGCGAGACCGGGTCTGCCAAGATAGGTTGTGATTGCTTCTAATGTAGTTAGGAAGCGCCTCTCTGGAATTGGTTTTCCTGTCAGGCAAGCGATGGTGTTAGCAGCATCGTAGAGAGTTTGCAGGTAAGCGAACACGAAACTCACTGAGAAATTTTTTCCTTGTTCTGCCTGATGCAAATCCATCCACCGTTTCCTGGCGCGGATATAAAAATACTGAGAACGAGCATAAGCATAAGTGGGTGAAAAGAAATTTGAATAGACACCGGCACGTAAGAAATCATAAAAATGATAAGAGTCATAAAGTACAAAGGGTTTCTCACAAAACAGACACCCAAGCCAGGGGTCTTCCCTGAGGGTTTTAGGCTGGTTGAAGATGCGGCGGGGAAAATGTAGTATGTCCAGATTGAATTCGTCTCCCATAGGTATTACTTCGCGGGGTGCCGCAGGTTCAGTGTTGTGGATAAAGACCAGGTCGATATCGGTGTTTTCGCCTATGAAAGGATTATCGGATAATAAGGACCCCACCAGAAAAACACAGGCAATGTCAGGATTGTTCAGCGTTTGTGATTTCACGTGATTGCGGGCGGTTTCCAGGAGCAGGTTCCTTGTTACTCTCATTTCATCATCCTTTTATTTCATTATCGGCAGGGAGGGTTGGAAAGGAGGCATGTGCAAGGTTTGCCGAATGCGATTGTCGATCATCTGGAGATCGGAGAGGTTGTGAACGAAATCAATATCATTGGTGTCGATGGTCAGCACCTTTTTATTTTCACCGGATTTGCTGAAAAATGCATCATAAGCGCCATTCAGGTCATTAATGTAGCCCGATTCCATAGAACGCTCATAAGAGCGGTCGCGCGTGGCAATACGCTGCATCAAAACCTCGGTGCTAGCCTTGAGATAAATGGTCAGATCAGGGATGGGAATCTTTTCTGCGAGAGCAGTGTGTACCGAATAATACATATCCAGTTCATCCCCGGTGATGTTGATGTCTGCAAAGAGGGCATCTTTTTCAAAAGTATAGTCGGTAAGCAGGTTCTTGCCGGTTTGCAACAAGACAGGCACGTTATTACGTTGCTGGCGGTAGCGGCTCAAGAGAAAAAATATCTGGGTTTGAAAAGCATAACGAGCACGATCTTGATAGAATTCCTGCAAGAAAGGATTTTCTTCAAAAATCTCAAGTAATAAATTGGCTTTAAACGAGGGCTGTAGAAGGCGGGCAAGGCTGGTTTTTCCGACGCCGATGACTCCTTCAATGGCAATGTACATGAGCGCTCCTAAAGAAAAATATTGACAACGGGATTAAATAATCTAAACTATTATATAACATTGATTTATGAAAAATGGAGGGATAGAATGCCATCACTAAATCGAGTTCAATTAATTGGTAGGTTGGGGAAGGATCCCGAAAATCGCAGCACTCCCAAAGGCAGCGCGTATACCACTTTTTCTCTGGCGGTAGACCGGCGCTGGAAAGATAAAACCGGCGAAACACACCAGGACACTGATTGGTTCAATGTAGAGGCCTGGGGAAAACTGGGCGAGCTTTGCGGAAAATTTCTCACCAAGGGTAAACTGGTCTATCTGGAAGGAAGACTGCGTACCCGTCGTTATGAACACGAGGGCAGCACGCGCTATTTCACCACTGTTGTATTGGGCGCCATGCAGATTCTTGAGAAGAAGACCAAAGAACCAGAATTAGTCGAGGAATCGGAAGAAGAAGTCGCAGATTAAAAGTATAAAGGCTGCCAATTATCGACAGCCTTTTCTTTTTTCATTTCTAAAGCTCTTCGAGCTGGGTGACCATATTATCGATCAGATCAAAACCACCCTGCCAGAAAGCAGACCGACGAACATCCATACCGGCTTCGTCCAGTATTTGCATTGGGGCTTTTGAACCGCCTGTGGATAACATGTGAATATAACGCGGTTTGAAAGCATCGCCTTCTGTTTTGAACTGTTTGTAAAGTGAAAGAACCAGCAGCTGACCAAACGCATACGCATACACATAGAAGGGGGTATGGTAGAAATGCGGGATGGAAACCCATTCCCAGCGGAACTCTTCACTGAGGGTCAGAGAATCACCAAACTGGTCTTTTAAGTTCTGATAATAGGCATCCGATAATTCATCCACTGCAGCACCCTGCTGCGTCATATCATGGGCGGTCTTTTCGAACATCGCAAAGAAGGATTGGCGCATGATGGTGGCATAGGAATCATCGACTTGTTTGAAGAGCAAATCGCGGCGCACGTTCTCATCTTTTTCCTCGGAAAGCAGGCGGTCGATGAGCATCATTTCACCAAAGGTGGAGGCGGTTTCTGCCAGCGGCAGGCAGGCGTGCTGGGTGAACAGACTGTGATCGGCTGCCAGCAAGGAATGGATGGAATGCCCAAGCTCGTGTGCAAGGGTAGCCACATCTTCTGCCTTACCCTGATAGTTGATCAGCACCCAGGGAGTGATATCTGGAGCAACTGTGGCGCAGAAAGCCCCAGAGCGTTTGCCTTTGCGCACCTCACTATCCACATGCTGCGAGGCGATGACCTTGTGGGCTAGCTGGGCAAACCGTGGGTCGAATTCGGCGAAGGAATCGAGCACCATTTCGGATGCCATGCCAAAGGAATAGTTCTTGTTGGATTCTGCCGCGGGGGCGTAAATGTCATAACGACGGATGCTGTCAACACCCAACACTTTGGCTTTCAAACGGAAGAAGCGTTGAAAGACGGTGGCGTTTTTCTTGCATACATCCAGGAGCGTGTCAATTACTTCATCGGGAATATCATTGGCGAGGTTGCGGGCAGAGATGGGGGTCTTGTAACCGCGTAGCCCTATATTCTCGTTGCGCCAATCGCGCACGATGGTCTGGTAGATCTGCCCCAAGATAGGTCCTTCATCGCCATAGACCTGATAGAGCTTCTGATAAGCAGCGGCGCGCCTCTCGGGATCGGAATCGCGGACCAATGCCATTAACTCACCGCGCGTGAGCTCCTGTTCTTTTCCGTCCAGCATGACTTTGAAAGTATAGCGGTTGGTGATGGAATCGTACAGGCGTATGATGGCTGAAAAACCGGTGAGATCCTTGATATTGATGATCTTTTCTTCCGCTTCGGAAAGGGTATGCGGTTTGAAATGGCGCATTTCCTCCAACCAGTAGCGGTAATCCCCGGAGCCTGCCATAAGGGCATCGGCGATTTTATCGGGAAGCTGCTTCCACCACAGGTTGAAGAATAGTACTTTATTGGATTGTTCTGCTGCAAATTGTTCGGTGCGAGCAGCCAGGCTCTGAGATTGCTGGTTTTGGGTATCTTCGGTGAACCATAATTCGGCATAATCGTTGATAATCGTGACCTGGCGAGATAGGGCTTCCAACTCCTTGATGATCTCCAGAAATTTTTCCGGGGAGATATCGTCGGTCAGTTCTGCCCGGTGTTTTTCAAAATCCGCCACCATTATTTCTGCCTTATTGAATGCTGCTTCCATTTCAGGGGAATCGGCAGAGGAAAACAGGTCCTGCAAACTCCAACGGGAGGGATCGGTATTTAATTTTTCAGGTGACATGGGATTTCCTTTTTTAATTAATGTTTTTAAGAATGACTAAATCATTATACTGCAACGTCATTTCGTGTTTCGTCATCAGACGTAATGGCGGCGCTCATCTTTTCATGCAGCGCCGGATTGGCAGCAATCATAGCGTAAGGAGGTTTGAAATAATCGCGGTTGCCTTGCAAATCGGTCACCATACCACCGGCTTCTTCCACCAGCAGCGTACCGGCGGCGATATCCCAGGGGTGAATGCCGATCTCCCAGTAGCCATCCACCCAGCCGGCAGCAACGTAGGCGATGTCAATAGCGGCTGAACCCAGACGGCGGATTGCCTGTGAGCGTTGCAGAAACGTAGTGAAATGATCCAGATTATTACCGTGCAGACCATCTGTCTCATATGGGAACCCTGTGACGAGCATGGCATCCAGCAAATCCGTTTTATCTGAAACATGCACACGGGTATTGTTCAAGTAAGATCCTTGCCCGCGTTCGGCGCAGAAACAGTGCTGACGGGTGGGATCGTAAGTGACCCCTAATATAACCTGACCTTGAAAGGCGTATGCCATAGTGACACTGAAAATTGGGACACCATGGGCATAGTTGGAAGTGCCATCCAGAGGATCGATGAACCAGCAGTGTTCAGACTGTCCTGCGAGGTAACCGCTTTCTTCGGTAATAATGGAATGTTGCGGGAATGCCGCGCGGATCTCGCCCAACAGATAGTCTTCCGAACGCTTATCCATCTCGGTGACCAGATCGATACGTCCTTTGTGACGGATTTGATGTTCTTTCAGATAGCCCTGCATGAGCAGTTGCCCGGCATGTTCGGTGAGCCGGATGAGGAAATCTAGATCAGGTACCATACGGTTAATATCTCCAATACTGTGATGGTTAGCGAATACCCTGTACTTCTGCTTCAAGCTGCTCGAAAAAAATCTGCAAGAAAGCGTGCCTGCCCTGCGCCAGGCGCCGCCCGGTTGGGGTATAGAGTTGGTCATGCACATTGCGCAGCTTGAACAGGTACTCATGGTAGACACTGTGATGTTCCCCTTCAGCCAGTTTTCCGCTAGCGAGGAACTGCTCGGAGGGTTTGAAATAAATAGGTTCGCCAGCCTGTACGGCGTAGCCGATGGTGCGGGCGATGCCGATGGCGCCGATCACATCCAGCTTGTCTGCATCGAACAGCGACTTGGCTTCAATGGTGTATGGTTCCTTGGTCTTGCGGAAACGATGGGTGCGAATGCAGTGCTGGACACGCTGGATATCCTGCGCTTGCCAGCCCATTTCTCGCAGGACAAGCGCTGCCTTTTCAGCGGAAAGCAGGTGATGTTCCCCGCGGTTCTGTGTGGTGGGGTCGCTGCCGTCACAATCGTGCAAAAGAGCAGCGCTAAGGAGAATATCCATATCTGCCCCTTCGGCGATGCCGATGACCTGGCAAAGCCGGTAGACGCGCTGGATGTGTTCAAATCCGTGCACCGGGTCAGGGTGCGGATAAAAACATTGGGCGGATTGCAGATCAAGGATTGTACGGGTTGTCATGAAAAATCGATCACCTTTCCTTTTTTAATGACGATCTGGACCAGGTTCTCTCCAAAACGGTAGCCCAGATGACGATAATCAGGCACATTCAAAATGAGCAGATCAGCTTGTTTGCCGGGTTCAAGCGAACCGACCTTATCCTGCCGGCTGACCGCCGCAGCAGCATTGATGGTGGCTGCAGCCAGTGCCTGGGCTGGGGTCATTTTCATGTAACGACAAGCCAGAGCAATCACAAACTGCATATTACCACACCAGGCAGTGCCGGGGTTGAGATCAGACGCCAATGCCAGCAATCCATCGTTGGCAATGATCTCTCTGGCAGGCGTGTAGAGGTTTTCAGCCAACCCAAAGGGAGTGCAGGGCAGCGCCACTGCTACGGTTGGTGTGGCTGCCAGTTTTTGGATATCGGCAGTAGAAATCTTCACCAGGTGATCTGCGGAGGAGGCTCCCAATTCGGCAGCCAGGGCGGCACCGCCGATATTTTCGAATTCATCGACGTGCATCTTGAGCGGATAGTCCAGAGATTTGGCGGTTGAGAGAATGGTGTGCGAATGCTGCAAGTTGAAAACGGTAGGTTCGCAAAAGACATCCACAAAGGGCAGCGGTTGCTTGGTATAGCGTTGCTGCCACCAGGTTTTCAATTGCGGGAGTGCTATTTCAACGAGCAGGTCAACATAATCTTGCGTGTGCCCGGAAAATTCGGGAGGAATAGCATGCGCACCCAGGTAGGTGGGGATGATATCCAACGGCAGTTCTGAATCCAACTCCATGATGATCTCCAGCAAACGCTCTTCCCCCGGGATGTCCAGGGCGTAACCGCTCTTGGCTTCGAGGGTGGTGGTGCCGTGGCGCAGCGCTGCCCGGGCACGCGAAGAAGTGGCTGCTTTTAAATCTGAAGAGCTTGCCTGGCGGGTGGCCCGTACGGTGGCATTGATACCACCGCCGGCAGCCATGATCTCCATATAGCTCTTGCCTTCCAGGCGCTGGGTGAATTCATCAGCACGGTCTCCAGCCCAGATAAGATGGGTATGAGGATCCACAAAACCGGGCATAACCACCTGCTGGTGGGCATCCAGGCGAGTTTCATGAGGAAAGCGGCGCAGCAGATCAGCACTGGTGCCAACCTGCGTGATCGTATCGCCCTGTAACAACACCGCACCGTCGGGTATGATATCTAACTCACCCAGGTGGGCACCGCGCTGCGCTCCACCACGCAGGCATATCAATTGAGAGGCGGAATGAATGAGCATGAATTGATCCTTCTCTAGGATAGTTCAATTATAAGAGGAAAGGATGAAACAAGGCATATGTTGGTATAGTAAAATCATCAAACACAGCAAAGGAAACTGCTATTGACGAGGAAAGTACATGAAAAGAAAAAAACTGCTCAAAACTATCGAGATCACAACATCACTGCTGATATTTGCCGCATTATGGATAGGGCTTTCCTTCAATGTGGGAGGTCCAATCTATTCTGATGAGTTGCTCTATATAGAAATCGGTTTAAACAATCAAAACGTACCCAATTATGGCAACCGTTATTTTCATGTTTATCTCCAGAAAGCGTTTATGGCATTGGCACCTACTCCACTGATTGGGATCCGGGTGTATTGGGCGTTTACGATCTCCCTGACCGCATTGATGGTTTATTGGAGTGCACGTTCATTCCTCAAAGACAGTACTTTTATCCATGGGCTGCTGGCAGCCGGATTCTTCTTCTCTTATCGGTTGATCTCTTCCTATGCAGGGGTAACTTCGGCGGATATCACCGCAATGATGATGACGACTGCCCTGATCTTTGTCTATTTGCAGTATCAGCACACTTCCAAGAAGTGGCTGCTGGTAACACTGGGAGCCTTGAGCTTTTTAGCCTTCAAAACCAAGGAAACCACTCTGTTTGCCAATATCGTAATGGTTGGTTTCTTCTTCGATGAAGACGGAAAGTTCGCATTCAAGAATGTTGTACCTTACCTGAAGAATCTGCTGATTGGTTTTACAGCTGGGATTGGTTTATTTATAGTTCTCGATTCTGTTTTTTTAGGACAGCCATTCTTTGCCATCAGCCCGACAACATTCCGCGAGGTGTTCCAAAATTATGCTTACACAGGCGGTTTCCGCAAAGAACCGGTAAACTGGTACCAGATCTACCTGCTGGATGACATCATGATACCCTTCGTGGTTTTCATCATCAGCGGGGTCAAGTTGCGCACTGCCAAGACCACCCCTCAAAAGAAGGTCGTATGGATCTTCCCGCTGCTGCTGGTCTGTTTCATCACCATAAACATGCTCAAGATCCCGTGGGGCTTTATCGAACGATTCTATTTTCCGGCACTACCAGTGATTGCCATGCTGGCTCCGCAATTTATATCGTTAAAAATTTCCAAAGATGGAAAAGATATGTTGAAAATGGCAGGCATATTGCTGGTGGCAATGCTACTGGTGGTGCTGCTACGCCAATTCGGGATGAACTACGTGACCAGTATCGATTGGACTTACGGGAAATACCTGGAGAGCATTGTCTTCCCGATCTTGTTATCTGTGCTGATCGGGTTGGTGATAGTGATTGAAAAACAGAATTTACTTACTCTCGGCATTTTGCTGGTGTGCCTGGGTTCGTGGATGCTGCCCCAGCTCTCTTACAATTATAAGTATATCTACAACGAACCAACCACCGGACAAAAATTTCAGGCAAAGTACCAACCTTTCCTGGCACATCAGGACGAAATCACAGCCAGTGATGATGTGAAGATGCTGATCACCGCCACCATCTATGAGAACAGCGATGAAGAAATGCGCACGCTCAGCAATAACCCCTATGATCTATTGGGAATGTACAATATGTTGTTTGATCAGCGCACCACCCGCGATAATCTGGTGATCGTTTATCAAATCGAAGACGTGCCGGATACAGTTCTGGCAGAACCGTTTGATTTCATGCTGTTATCGACTATTGATTGGGAATACCTGGGAGCAAATATGCCAGATGTGATAGAGCAGTTGGAACAAGTTTATTCCATCCACATAGATGAAGAACACGGAACGGTGTTCCTCGACCGGTAGTGTTAGACCATTGGATGTTGTGATTGGAAAGTCAGAGGACCGTGGCACGCCCATTGGAGAACTGCTCAAAGGTGATAGCTTGCAGTTTATCCAGGAGATCGTTGCGCATTTCGCACCACATAGAGTGCATGGGGCAATTTTCAGTGAAGATGCAAATACCCGGGTTGTACGTGCATTCATTAAGCATGACCGGACCATCAATGGCTTCGATCACTTCCAGCACGGAAATGTCTTGCGGAGACCTCGCCAGGGAAACCCCGCCATGAGCGCCACGTGAGGTATGGATCAGCCCGGCAACAGAAAGCTGCGAAATGATCTTGGCAAGGAATGAAGAAGGGATATGCTGTTTTTCGGCGATGATGCTGGTAGGTGCTTTCTCGTCCGGATTTAGTCTGGATAGGAAAATAATGGTTCGCATTGCGTAATCGGCTTGTCGTGTGATCTGCATTTCAATTCTTCCTCAATGGATAATTCATCTGAAAATTATCCACTTTTATAAGTCTAACAAATTAATCAGAGTTTGCAAGTGTTTCCAGTATAATCAGGCAATGTCAAATTTTCGATTCTACTATCCAGCCCAGATCCGCTATGCAGACCTGGATGCCCAGTGGCATGTCAATAATGCCCGTTTCCTGACCATTTTGGAACAGGCGCGCCTACACTATCTACTTGAACTCGGTCTGTGGGAAGGGAAATCCTTCCTGGATTTGGGTGTGATCATCGCGGATATCCACATTGCCTATCTGGCACCCATCGAACTGCTGGATGAGATCAAGGTGGGCACCCGCATCTCGCGCATCGGCAACAAGAGTATGACCTTTGAGAATGAGATCCAGGATTGCAAAGATGGATCGATCAAAGCCAAAGCGGAAGTGGTGGTGGTAGCATACGATTTTCGCAGCCAGCAAACTAAAGCGGTTCCGCTGGCCTGGCGCAAAAAGATCAGCGAATATGAAGGCTTAGGCAAATAATACAAAGTGGGGCACTTTCTTATAAGAAGACCGGCTATGGTATTCTGACCTAATTCTTATGCTTTCTTTGGTAAAATCCAGATAAGAATAAAAAAGATCGGCAATTCGTTTGAATTTGCTTTAATGTCTAAAGGAGAATCTGTTGGCTGGATTGGAGAAGTTTACACAGAGCGCGCAGCAAGTGCTAAGCCTGGCGCATCAAGAAGCCGAGCAATTTCATCATTCGCAAATCCGCTCCGAACATATTTTGCTTGGGCTGATCCAAGAGAATAACGGAGTGGCAGGGCGGGTGCTACGCGAACTGGGTGTTGAATTGGAACGTGCCCGTGAGATGGTGTTGCGATTGACCGGTATCGGTACTATCACGCAAGCTCGCATTGATCTATCGGCTGAAGCACAAAAGATCATCACGCTTTCTGTTGAAGAAGCGCAGAAGATGAACAGCCGCTATATCAGTACCGAGCACCTGCTGCTGGCGATCGTAAATTCGGATGAAGGATTGTGCGAAGATGTACTGGCGAAATTAGGCGTGACCTTTGAGCAGGTGCGCCGCCAGATTAACCGTGAGATCAATCAAAAACAAGCGCCATTGCTGCGTGCCACCAAACCGGAAGAAAGCACACAGGCTCCTTCGAAAAAAGGGAAGAAAACTCCACTGGTAGACCAACTAGCAGTCGATCTGACCACCCAGGCAGAAGAAAACAAACTGGACCCGGTGATCGGGCGTGAAAAAGAAATTGAAAGGGTGATCCAGATCCTGGCGCGACGCACCAAGAACAACCCGGCATTGATCGGGGAACCCGGTGTGGGCAAAACCGCCATCGTGGAAGGGCTGGCACAGCGTATTACAGAAGGGGATGTACCCATCCCGTTGCTGGGCAAGCGCGTCTTACGGTTGGACGTGGGTTCTCTGGTGGCTGGTACCATGTACCGCGGGCAGTTCGAAGAACGCTTGAAGCGTGTTATCGATGAACTGAAACGTTCCGACGCTATTCTCTTCATCGATGAAGTGCATATGCTGGTGGGTGCCGGATCGGCAGGTTCATCAGTTGATGCCGCCAATATTTTGAAACCCGCATTGGCACGCGGAGAACTGCAGGTGGTCGGAGCCACTACCCTGGATGAATATCGCAAGAACATCGAAAGCGATGCAGCGTTGGAACGGCGTTTCCAACCGGTGCTGGTGAATGAACCCACCAAAGAAGAAACGATCAAGATCCTGCACGGTATCCGCAAGAATTATGAAGAACACCACCATGTGGTGATCTCGGATGAATCGCTGGAAGCCGCTACCAATCTATCGGCACGTTATATCAGCGATCGCTTCTTGCCAGATAAAGCCATTGATCTGATCGATGAAGCCGCTTCTCGGGTGCGCATGTATAAAAGTGATGTGGCAAAAGTGACCAAACAGATCACCGACGAATTACGTAGCCTGCGCACAAACCATTCCTCTTTGATGGAACAGGGGGATGATGAGGCGGCGCTGGGAGTAGCCAAAAAGATCAAAGAACTGGAAGGGCAGATCAATGCCATCCGCGACCAGTGGGACCGCGGCAGCAGCCCGGTGGTGCAGGTGGATGATATTGCCGAGATGGTATCTATGTGGACGGGTGTGCCGCTGATGCAGATGGCACAGGAAGAATCGGTTAAATTATTGCATCTGGAAGATGACCTGCACCAAATGATCGTCGGGCAGCAAGAAGCCATTGAAAAGATCGCAAAAGCGGTGCGTCGAGGGAGAGCCGGATTGAAGGATCCGCGCCGCCCCATTGGATCCTTCATGTTCCTGGGACCTACTGGCGTTGGGAAGACTGAACTGACCAAAGCGCTGGCGCGTATCATGTTCGGCAGCGAAGAAGCGCTCATCCAACTGGATATGTCTGAATACATGGAACGGCACACTGTCAGCCGCTTGATGGGATCTCCTCCCGGATACGTGGGTTATGATGATGCCGGGCAGCTCACCGAAGCCATTCGCCGCCGCCCTTATTCTATTGTGGTGTTTGACGAAGTGGAAAAAGCGCACCCTGAAATTCACAATACTTTGCTCCAGATATTGGAGGAAGGGCAGTTGACCGATGCGCATGGGCGCAAGGTGGATTTTCGTAATACCATCATCGTGATGACTTCCAATATTGGGGCAGAAATGATCAAACGTCAAACCGGATTGGGTTTTGTGCTCGAGCAGGATGAAAAGAAGGGTGAAGAAGCAGTGTTCAAAGATATCCGCGAAAAATTACTGGATTCTTTGAAAAAAGCATTCCGCCCAGAATTTCTCAACCGCTTGGATAACGTGATCGTATTCCATCCGCTGAACAAGGAGCATATCCACCAGATCGCAGAGATGGAGCTGACCAAAGTAGCCAAACGCCTCTCCGAACGTGAGATCCGCCTGCGTGCCAGCCAGGTAGCCATCGACAAGGTAGCTGAAAAAGGATACGATCCGGATATGGGCGCGCGACCCATCCGACGTGTGATCCAACTTGAGATCGAAGATAAATTATCTGATGCGCTTTTGGCGGAAACATTCAAGGATGGCGATGACATCCTGATCGATGTTGACGCGGAAGGCAATTTTACCCTCCTTAGAGACGACGAACGCTTACCCTCGCCAGGGGAAGCTCTGGAAATGGGTGCGTAGTTCGTTTCACTCCACGCAAAGGGAAGATGTTCTGCATCTTCCCTTTTTTTCGATTTATACTTAGATTGAAAAACTATGGCGAAACTAGAAACAAGATACGTTTGTCAAAATTGCGGTAGGGTCTCTGTAAAATCACTGGGGCGTTGCCCACAATGCGGGGAATGGGACTCTATGGTGGAGGAAGTGGTTCAAGCTGCCGGAGCTGAACGCCGAACCAGCACGGCTGCAACCGCCAGCGCGAAACCATTACGGTTGGATCAGATCAGCGGTGAAAACGTGGAGCGCTGGGAACTGCGCATCGAGGAATTCGCGCGTGTACTGGGGGGAGGCATCGTACCCGGCTCGATCGTGCTGGTGGGTGGTGATCCGGGAATTGGAAAGTCTACCCTGTTGCTGCAGGCGGCGCTGGAATTTGCCAGAGACAAAACCGTGTTGTACGTATCGGGCGAAGAATCCGGGCAGCAGATCAAAATGCGTGCCAAGCGCTTGCTGGTAAAAAAAGATGTAGATTTATCCACAGTTTTTCCACAACAGCTATATTTGCTGACGGAAACGGATCTGGATGCGATTCTGGTGCATGCCCAGCAAATCTGCCCCCAACTGTTGATCGTGGATTCCATCCAGACTATGTCAATGAATGCCTTCACCTCGAGTGCCGGGTCGGTGACCCAGGTGCGTGAATGTGCTTCACAATTGCGGGAATTTGCCAAGGCGAGCGGGATCGCAGTATTCTTGATCGGACACGTCACCAAAGAAGGTATGATCGCCGGACCGCGTGTGCTGGAGCATATCGTGGATACGGTGCTGCAACTGGAAGGTGACCGTTTTCAATCCTACCGTGTGTTGCGATCGATGAAAAATCGCTTCGGACCAACTTCGGAAGTAGGGGTTTTTGAGATGCGTGAAGCAGGTATGGTGGAAGTCAGCAATCCATCCGAAGCCTTCCTGGCGGAGCGCATGGAAAATACCCCTGGCTCGGCGGTAGCGGTAGCGATGGAGGGGACACGCCCGCTGTTGATCGAAATCCAGGGGCTGACCAGCACCACTAATTTCGGCAATCCGCGGCGCACTTCCAACGGGGTCGATTTCAACCGCTTGCTGCTGGTAATTGCCGTACTGACTCGCCGCAACCATCTGAAATTATACGACCAGGACGTGTTTGCGAACGTAGTAGGTGGTTTCAGCGTAGATGAACCGGCGGCTGACCTGGCGGTTGCAACAGCCATCGCTTCTTCCTTGCTCGATAAACCGGTGCAACCAGATATGGTGCTTATTGGAGAGGTGGGACTTTCGGGAGAATTGCGCTGGGCGGGGCAGATGGCATCCCGTCTCAAAGAGGCAGCCAAGATGGGTTTCAAAAAAGCCATTATCCCCAAACGCATCCGCAAGATCGAAAAATTACCGGATGGCATTATCGTGATCGAGGCGCGTTCACTCAGCGATGCGGTAAAATCAGCACTTGGTTAAATCAAATAAAAGAGGTCATAATGGAAAACATCCTGGAAATGAACCCGGTCTGGAAAGTGCGCTCGAATCACGCTCTTGAACATGCCACCCTGCATGTCTTATCAACCAAGGTAACGCGCGCACGGGTAAGCGGAATATCGGATGCAGGAGGGTTCTGGTTGTTGGGTGACATTCCTACCAATTTGGTCATGGAAAGCGCTCGTGAAGCATTGCAGCGAATGCAGGCAGGCGAAACAGGGCTGGCAATGCATGAAAACTGCGGTTCTAACCTGGTGCCCAGCATTGTGGTTTCTGGCGGATTAGCCTGGCTGGCGATGACAGGCACCGGGGATAGCCTGCGTAAGAAAGCTCGCAGAATTCCACTGGCGGTGCTGATGGCATTGCTGGGATTCGAAGTTGCTAAACCAGTGGGACCGGTATTGCAGTCCAAAATGACCTCAACGGATCATTTTGACGGTATGCTGGTGAGGGAAGTGTTGTGCTATAAAACCTACGTCTTTGTCATTCATCGGGTTACCACTGAATTCCAAGCGGGATAAGGATATGCCAGAAAACTCGACACCTGAAAAAGAAGATGTGCGCGTGTATGTTTTTATTGGGGATGACTTGGATGCGATGGCAAACGCAGAATCCGAGTTGGTTGAAGAATTAGGAAATGCAGAAATGGCTGCTTTCAATATTGCCCATCTGAACGGTAATACCAATAACCTGGATGAACTGGTGAAGAACATCAGCTTACTTCCTTTTGGAAGCTTGCGGCGGCTGGTGATCGATGTCGACCCACTGGCACGCATCAGTGCGGATAAAGAGGTAGAACGTTGGAAACACATCGTTGAGAATCTACCTCCCTCAGCTGAACTGGTGTTGGAAATCATCACCAGTTGGGTGAAGAAGCAAAAAGATTGGATGTGGAAATCTTACGTTGATCATATCTGGTTGAAGAAGTGGATTAAGGATAATGAAACCTGGCTGACGCTGCGGGAGTTTCGTATTCCTTCCAAACAGGAAATGCCAATGCGCATCAAAACCATGGTAGAAGAAGAAAGCGGAAGCATTGAAGAACAGGCGGCTAGCGAACTGGCACAGGTGGTGGGAGACGATATTATCATGTTGCGACAGGAAGTCAGGAAACTGTGCCTGTACACCAATGGAGAGCGATCAATTAAGGTGGAGGATGTGCGTATGCTGTGCAGCAGCATTCCCGAAGAAGATGTTTTCAGCATGGTGGATGCTTTTGCCCAGGGGAATGCCAAACAAGCGCTGCACCATTTGAAATTGATGTTCGCGAATCAGGAATATGTATATGTATTTGCCATGGTGGTACGCCAGTTCCGATTGCTGCTGATGGTGAAAGAAGCCTTGCAGGAAACCAAAAACGAAGCAGAGATCGCAAAAATGCTGCATGAACACCCTTATGTGATAAAGAAAATTGCCCAGCAGAGCCAGCGCTTCAACTTTAACCAGTTGGAAGATATCTATCGGTCTTTATACGAGCTGGATGGCAACGTCAAACGCGGGTTGGTGCAGCCTGATGTTGGGCTGGAAATGCTCTTCTTTGAAAAAAGCAGCCGGGCATCGCATTAAGTATAATGCAGCAACGTATCGCGCAGTTCGCCCCATTTGAGCGCATCTGCGATGCCCTGTTCGATTGATAATTCTGTTTTCCATTTCAATAATTTGGCTGCCAGGTCGGCATTAGCATACGAGCCGGCTGAATCACCTGGGCGGCGCGGTCCTTCCCGTTTATTGATGGGGTGACCAATGACGGATTCAAAAGCGCTGACCAGCTCGCGCACGGTGACGCCATTGCCGGAGCCGAGGTTGATGACCAGATAATTATCAGTCGCATCGCCAGCACGCTGGAAGACCCCATCAAAATCGGTGACGGCGTTGATGTGGGCGCGCACCAGATCCCAGATGTGGATATAATCGCGGATGCCGGTGCCATCGCGGGTGGGAAAATCAGTTCCGGTGATGACGAATTCAGGAGAATGACCTAACTGCACTTCTACTAATTTGGCGATGACATGCGAAGGGTTCTGGACGTGCAGCCCGGAACGCATTTGGGGGTCAGCCCCGATGGGATTGAAATAACGGAGAGCGATGCCATGCATACCGTATGACTGGCAGAAATCTTTTAAAACCATTTCCATGACCTGTTTGGTACGAGCATAGGGATTGGTGGGATTGAGCGGCGAGCTTTCGGTGACCATAAAACCCGGTACAGTATCATAGATGGATGCGGATGAACTGAACACGATACGTTTGCAACCTACCTTATACAGGGTATCGAATAGCTCCAGTGATTTTCCGACGTTCTCGCGGTAATATTCATAGGGTTTCTGGGTGGATTCGGGGACTACGATCAGCGCAGCGCAGTGGATGACCGCTTCGATATCGGGATGGTCTTCAAAAATACCCTGCACCAAGGCTTTATCGGCAATATCCCCTTTATAGAATATACGATTGGCGGTGAATTCGGGTCGCCCGGTCACCAAGGAATCCAGAATGATGGGAGTATGCCCATTATCTTCGAGGGCTGAACTGATAGTGCTGCCGATGTATCCGGCTCCTCCGGTGATGAGAAATTTCATCTTCCCTCCAGGTATTTAAATGTTTGAGCGGTCAATATGTTTATTATACGATGCCCATTCCGGTGGTATTGAAGTCTTCCACCGCTTTTTGAGAAAATTCATTGTCCGCCAGAGTTTTCAACAGGTCGAATTTAATGGTCAGGTGTTTCACACCGGCATCGGCAACCTCGAAAACCTCTTGCTTGCTCTTGAAACTGGCTGCCAGTACTTCGATATTGTCATTACCTGAAAGCAGACGGACGATTTTCGGTCCAAGGTTTTCTCCATCCGGCATCCATTGTTTGGCACGGTTGTGATAATAGATGGCATAGCGCGCTCCACAGGCTTCTGCCAGCAGAGCCTGCTCGGGGGAAAAGATGGCAGTGATGGCACAGGTGTAGTCATCTGAGAGTCGAGCAGCTGCCTGGAAACCGAGTGTGGTGGCAGGGATTTTCAGGACGAGCTGGTGCTGCAAAATATGGTGTGCCTCAAGCGCTTCATGTACCATTCCCTCTAAAGTGTCAGCGGTGAGCTGGTAGAAAATCGACCCGTTCACGATCTGCGCCATTTTATCGAGCGTTTCACGGGGAGGAAGCGAACTTTTCGCCAGCAAACTGGGATTGGTAGTGACACCCCCGATCCAGCCCCAACTGGCAGCCTGCTGAACTTCTTCGATGATGGCGGAATCAACATAGATGGTCATTGTCTAACACTCCTGCAAAGTTGGGCTCAATTATATCCTGTTACAGATATTGATTTGCAGGACATCGGATTCAATCAGTGTATAGGAAAATGCACCCTGATTGTATATGGATTGAAAACAGATCAGGATGGTTGAGGTCAAACGCGAAGAATATGTTAATAAATTTTGATTTTGAATAGATACCATAGACGAACCATTAACTCACTGAGTTGAAGAAATTATAACTTACACTTCATAGCCGATGGCCTTATACCCCTTTTTCCTCTTTCCAAACATACCAGTCAGTACTGGCACCTGGTCATCGACATAATCATAGATGATCACCTCACTTTTTCGGTCATAATTGCGGTGAAGTCGACCCGCATACTGTGCTACCGTTCCGCGCCAGGCAATTGGCAATGCCAAAAATAAAGTATCAAGGCGAGCATCATCAAACCCTTCTCCCAGATACCTTCCGGTGGCAATGATCAAACGTTCTTCATCCTCCGGAATATTTATTAATTGGTCCAGCAATAAAATTCGTTGCTTGCGACCCATCCCGCCGGATAGCACGATGATATTTTTCACTTTATCAGCCAGGGTATCAGCAAAATATGTGAGGTGTTCTCGGCGCTCTGTCAATAATACAGGCGACCGGCCGGTATGAATGGCTTCAACAACATCGTCAACAATCATTTGATTTCGATGTAAATCCGCTGCCAGCATCGTGTATACTTCCTGAATGCCTGGTTCTGGGGTATTGTCCGCTCGGTTTGGCAAAACAAAATTGGTCCTACGGACAATAACCTTGTGGGTAAATGAGCGTGCAGCGGCTTGTTGGCGATCATCTACCCGGTATCGGACAGGCCCACATTGCATAAAAATGATCGGGTGGTGACCGTCCTGCCTGGTGACGGTTGCGGATAAACCGGTAACGAACCTGGCTTTTGCTTGCCGAATCACCTGCTCAAAACTGGCTGCAGAAATGTGGTGGCATTCATCAACAATGATATGGCCATAATTCCCCACCATATCATTGACCGTGCCCTTGTTGATCAGGCTCTGGATCATCGCAACATCTACCGTCCCAATGGTCTTATGTTTACCGCCCCCGACCAGTCCTATTTCCTTTTTCCCCAGTCCTAAAAACGATTGGAGGCTTTCTACCCATTGGTCCATCAGCTGTCTTCGATGAACAATCACCAGGGTGTTTACTTTCCTTTGAGCAATTAACCATGCACCAATGACCGTTTTGCCGAAAGCAGTAGAAGCAGAAAGAACGCCAATATCATGCTTAATCAGTTGATCTGCAGCAAGCTGCTGCTCGGGACGAAGCGTTCCTTGGAAGTTTAATAATAGAGGATCACCAGTCGCACGTTCGTCAATCATCTTTGTTTTGATTTTTAGCTCATCCAATACCTGGAACAGCTCTTCCTGGCACCCTCTGGGTAAGCCAAGGTGTTTCGGATATTCCTCACAACAGCTGATAATCCTGGGTTTCCCGAACGTAGAGAGACGCATGGCTTGTGCTTTATAAAACTCCGGGTTTTGAAAGGCGGCCAACCGAACGATGCGATTTCGTAAGGGCGCAGGCAGCCCTTCTTTTTCGATGTAAATCTGGTTGCTGATGATCAGGCTGAGTTGATCTGGCAAAGGACAAGTTATTAGGGGTTCCTTATATTTCCGTGATGGGGTCAGTTTCCAAGGTTCGTTCTCGGTTTCATCCAGAACTACCGCCCGGACGCCGGTGATTTCACCTTCGTCTTGAACATTCTTCACAATTCTTTCGAGGTCTTGATGAGCCATCTTGTGAATTGATGACAAAAAGGCCCACTGATCGGAATAGGGATTGAGATCATTGTCCAAAAAGACGCTGTTATTTTGTTCACGCGGTTTTTTCTGCAGCGGTAGTGCAATCAGATTACCAAATCCGCCTCTGGGCAAGGTATCCTGACTGGGGAAAAGTCGGTCATAGGAATCCATTCCGATTTCCGGTCGCCTGTTCATCGTACTGGTAAGCAGTAATGCCCCGAGTTTTCGCGCTAATTCTGCAGGAACTGGTGTTTCAAAAAATATCCATACATGCCCACCATTTCCGGATCGTGAACGTTCTAAGACGGCAGGAACTTGATAACTGACGCACGTCTCCAGAAAAGTTTTGGCGTCTTCAGTCCAGGTGGATTTATCAAAATCAGCGGCCAGAAACCAGCATGATTCGTCTGCCAACAAAGGATAAACCCCTATCGTAAAGTCTCTGCCTGAACGGTCATTGGGGTCAATTCCTTTGAGATGATTACGGATGGTCTCATCGTTCACTTGAGTAAACGCGCGAAAATTGCATTCCTGGCAGGTAACCTTCGGCTTTTGGCAGATACCTGCTTGCCATTCATTACGACAGACGGGGGCGTAGCCTGACTTTCCGGTTTTGGAATTTTCGAACCTGCGTGGGAACACGTCCTCCCGCCCTTTGAATAAAGAACGGAATAACCAGATTTTTTCCTCTTGAGAGGATTGGTTATTGACTGTAATTCCCTGAATGTTTAGCAATAGTTGTGCTGGGGAATCTTTTTGAAGGAGCTGCCGGCGCAATTGTGTCAGCTCATCCAGTAACTGGTCACGGTGATGATCCAGATTCGCTAATTCTGCTTCGATTTCAGAAATTTTTCGTCCAATATCAAAGGATTCTGACATAGTTTTATTGTACATTCATGCTAATTAGCAATCAAAGTTTTTTGAGCATTTGGAACATATTAATAGTACGAGTTTTCGACTAGTAAACTGTCAGACCTCAATCTATGGGTAGAGACCTTTTAACTTTACTCGTGCGTCGCCTGATTTGCTCAAATTAGTTACCTGAAATCAGTTTATCTAAAATACAAATCACATCCTCAGGAATTTCCGGCTTAGCCGGTATCTCAATTCCAGAAAATAAATACCACAATCCCCGATCGTATGGGACGCAACAGTTTAACAAATTGCTTAATACTTATTCCAGTCTGGTATTCAATATTCCTACTCATTGCCAATGCAGCAAATACAATTGTGAGATGTGCCTCGATAGCATCCCGGTTTTGATGAGAGATCGGCCTTGCTCGAAGATCTGATTTTGCCATTCGAAAAGTGCTTTAACACATTTTTCGGGTAGCCTGGGGAGAAGGAAACGAGGATTTATTCTTGATTACCTTACGCAGTTGTCGATGATAACCCTCCACGGAATTGGTAGTGTAGATCAATCGACGGATCTCCCGGGGGAATTCAAAAAAGGTATGGACAGCTCTTCCCAGTTGTTTTACCAGGAGCGTACGGCGGCACCATATTTGCCTCCCCAAACCTCTTCCAACCTGACCAAGCTGGCTTCAGCCTCTTCCCGAGTAGCGGCTTTATAGATGGTTTTCAAGTCAGCGATAAAAGCTTTCCTGTCCCGCCAAGAGACATATTTCAACGAATACCGGATCTGGGGATAACACATCGCTGTACGAGGGTTTTGGGGAACACAGAATGGCTCGCATCGGAAAACCCACTCAGACCATCCACGGCAGGATGAAAACGTCCTGTACGGCCCGATTCTGGAGGTCCGTGATCACAGACAGCCAGAAATTGGCATCTTCTCCACTTCACCGGTCTAATGACTCAACATCTCCCGATATCTCTTTAAATCCTCTCCCCAGAACATTGTAAATTGTCACATTTCTGACCCTCCTGTTTTATTTCAGTGTGATATGCAAGGCATCTAGGAACAGGATAACATACATATCTGCCTTGCATCAAAGACCTCTAATCCCCGGAGGTATACCCGACTTGTCTGAGTGTCCGCAGCATGAATGCATCAAGGGATTCATCGCGCCAGGCGAAGTTTTCGGCATCGTCAAAGGCTGCACGCTGGCTGGAATCACTGGGCCACGAATACCTGCGGAAATACCTTTCAACCCAGACTCCGTCATTGCCGACAATCGAATATCCTTTTTCGAAGAAGCGGGAAAGGACCTCCGGATCGCTCATGTCCAGATCCTCTTCATAGTTGAGCACGAACCCGTCAAAAATTCCGAATATGCTCAGGACCATTTTCAGGGATTCCCTTGAAAGCTCCTGGTCATGGAAGAAAAGGTTCATAAAGGCATAATCACGGCCGTGTTGGAGGCACCGAAACGCTGCTGGTAGACATCCCATGGCGCACTGCCGTTTTCTTCGCCGACTGAATCGCGCAAGATCAAATCTCCAGTATAAACGTCGTATGCCGCGGCAAAGATGGTGTCGCCATTCTGGCTCTTGGTGAAATTATAGACGTCATAATACATCTGGTAATAAGTATTCACGATGCGCATCGAATTCTGATAGTAAGAAGCAATTTTTCTTGCCTGTTCCAGTTCCTGGGTGGCGTATTCCTCATTTCCATCAGCTTTAGCCGTCAGGAAATGCTCAATCAGTTCGTCGAATTTTTCCGCCATCATGAGAGGTGTGATTTTTAAGTTCTCCATCGGCTAATGACTATTGTTTGATGAGAATTATCTGTAAATAATAGACTATGATGAGATTAGGCGTTCTATTTGGTTCATTCTCTATATCTCATGTCCAAGTCCACTCACCACTACGCCATGATTTGAGCAAACCCTGTGGTTGGCTGCAGATAAACTGCGTGGATTTATGAACCCGGCAGAATACAAGCATGTAGTACTTGGATTAATTTTCCTGAAATATATTTCCGATGCATTTGAAGATCTGCACACCCGTCTGGTAGCACAGTAAACCGAAGGCACCGACGCCGAAGACCCGGATGAATACCGTGCCGAGAGGGTTTTCTGGGTGCCGCCGGCAGCGCGTTGGGGCTACCTGCAAGCCAATGCCAAACAGCCAATCATTGGGCGCCTGCTGGATGACGCTATGACTGCCATTGAGCAAGTCAACCCTTCTTTAAAGGGTGTCCTACTCAAGGATTATGCCCGCCCAACGCTGTTTATCCAGCGTTGGGCGGGCTTGATTGATCTGATCGGTACTCTTGGCTTGGGTAATAAAGAGAACCGTCCCCGCGACATTCTGGGTAGGGTGTATGAATATTTCTTGTCACAGTTTGCCAGTTCGGAAGGCAAGAAAGGTGGAGAGTTCTATACTCCCCGATCCATTGTTCAATTACTGGTGGAAATGCTGGCTCCGTTTAAAGGCCGTGTCTATGATCCGTGCTGCGGTTCAGGTGGAATGTTTGTGCAGAGCGAAAAGTTCGCCGAAGCACATGGCAGCCGCATTGGCGATATCAGCGTCTATGGGCAGGAATCTAACCCCACCACCTGGCGTATGGCGAAGATGAACCTGGCGATTCGCGGAATTGAAAGCAACCTGGGTCCCGAACCGGCCGATTCTTTCCGTAGAGACTTGCATCCTGACCTTAAAGCTGACTTTCTCCTGGCGAACCCGCCCTTTAACATGAGTGACTGGGGTGGCGAGAGCTTGCGTAATGACCCGCGCTGGAAATTTGGCACTCCCCCCGCGGGCAACGCCAATTTTGCCTGGGTGCAACACTTCATCTACCACCTGGCCCCTTCCGGGCTGGCAGGCTTTGTGCTGGCCAACGGCAGCATGAACAGCAACACCTCCGGCGAAGGCGAGATCCGCAGGGTGATCCTGGAAGCCGACCTGGTAGACTGCATGGTAGCGCTGCCCGGGCAGCTTTTCTACTCTACTCAAATCCCTGTCTGCCTGTGATTTTTGGCGCGGGACAAGCGCAATGGACGTTTCCGCGACCGACGCGGGCAAACCCTCTTCATCGATGCTCGTGGGTTAGGCACTCTGGTGGATCGCGTCCATCGTGATCTGAACAATGAGGATCTTGCCCGTATTGTGGGGGCGTACCACGCCTGGCGTGGGGATGACGGTGCAGGAGACTAAACGGACGTGGCCGGCTTCTGTAAAGCAGCCACATTGGAAGAGATCCAGAAGCAGGGTTATGTGCTGACGCCAGGACGTTATGTGGGACCATAATTCTTCACATACTCCCTAAAATTCTCTTTAAACCCTTCCAGCCAGGCTTCAATGAAAGACCACTGTTCAAATAAAGGCAGCAAATCCTCCGCCAGGTCAGAAAGCTTCATATCAGAAATCTTGTCCCCCAGCAATTCCATTGCAGATCGAAAAGTGTAGGGCTGGCGACCATCTTTGGCCAGCTTTTCCTCTAGTGGTATGATCCTTTGCTGCATGAACCATAACAAATCATAAAAATCGCGGCCTTTGATCGTAGCTCCTTCACCCTTCTGAAAATTGCGCTCCAGGCAGGCCAACATCTTCCCGGCCATCATCGTTTCTAGCGAAAAATGTGCGGCCACAAAACTTCTACCAAATAGTAATACTGGCGTCTGGCGCACAATAGAGATTTGCCTGTGCTGGCTGACCTCCACTTTTAGATGCAGTGGTTCGTTGGCATGCGAGGTCAATCCCAAAGGATAGAGAATCGGAAACTTCAAGGTGGTGCGCCGGACACCCCACTCCCCAATCTGGGTTTTGGCGGTCACTTCGGCATATCCGACGTTGGAACGGTAGAAAGTCACCAGGTCATTTTCGAGAATACTCAAATCAATCCCATTGCTGTTATCCAGGTCAATATCTTCCGAAAGTCGGTTCAGGCCGAAGATCACATGTAAACAGGTGCCGCCATAAAAATTAAGCTTGCGGTAGACCGGGTGATTGTAGAGAAAATCGAGGGTATACGCCTGCAGAAATTCCTTGAGGATTACCCGTTTGGTTTCATTGGGCAATAACGGGTCTTTTTGTGACAGAACGTTTTGCATTAACTGGATTAATGTCGCCATACGGTTTTCCTCAGGTTTTTCAAAATCTGGTCCATCTTTTTGCTTTTGCTGATCTCAACGAATGTTGCAAATTCAACTTGGTCATTTTCTGAGAAGTCTTCAAGGTTAAGACGCAGATCTTCTGCCAGGTCATAGCTGGCCAACTGTCGGCTGCTCTTCCAAGGGTGTAAATAGAGAAAATCAAAAAGTGCCTTTGCCACCGTTGCCTGGGCTATTGGAATGCCCATGTATTCGGAAAATATAAAGCCCTGATAGAGATCTGCTTTGATATTGCGGTAAGTAAAAGTCCCCAGTTTGTTTTCGAAAACACGGGTCTGCTTGAGCGTGACCGCAGTAACCGGGTACGTCATTTCGGTGAGAATAGCGCTGCGCTGTAAAATATATTCCAGAGATAGATAGGACTGGGAGATCAAAATCGCACTGACCATGGGTGCAAAATCAGCGTCCGCGCGATGCTGTTCGAAAAAGCGGCGCGTCATGTACACGCCTCTTTTTACTTGGATGATTTGCCCGGCTTTCATCCAGCGATACAGCGCGGTTTGAATCGTGCCGGCTGCAACGGATTCATCGCCTAGAAGCTGTTTTACCGCTTCAATGGTAAAGTATGGAAAAGATTCAAGAGAGGAAAGATTTTCTGATTTCATATAGGATAATAGACGCCTTATGTCTATTATCCTATATATAAATTCAAATTACAAGGGGTATTAATCGTTATTTGCTACTGGCCGGAACTGGCATCCAAACGAGGTTTATTTCCCCAACATCGTCCAGGATAACCGTTCCACCACATCCCACCAGATTCTTGGGATTTCATACCACTTTGCTCCTACCCCCCTGTAGGAATATCAGGATCAGGCGCTGTAACCTTATCCAGGAAACCGTCGGGGTGAATCGCCACGTCCGTATAAACCACACTATAAATTGGCCCAAGAGTTGCCAGGGACAGTATCATTTCCTACCCACATTGCGAGGGTTTGATGGTTTTAGCTGCATCCAGGCGATCCTGGATGAACTCAACATAAGTTATACCGTCCGGCGCTCCAGTAACTGTCATTGGTTGGTTCGCTTTGTATCCAATAAAAATCAAGCTAGCGCAGACAAGAATTATTATCGTATTCCAGGCGATTTTCCAAATTAAGTGAAAGAATCCGGCGATCATCTTTACTCCTCCTGACTTTCAGCTTTGTAGCTGTCTTCTGGCTTCCCACCTTCGCCAATCATTAAATTTCCAAATCTCAGTTCTTCCCGGTACATCCGGTCGATAGAAACCTCTACGACATCACCTTCACTGCGCCCCATAGTACCAGCCAGGTCTTTCAACTGGCGAACACACTCATAACTTAGTCGAAAAGAACGTACTGGTTTGGTGGGTGAGTTTTTCTTGGGCATTTTTTGCTCCTTAATCAAGATGGAATGATTGTAATACAAATGTATTACTTGGTCAAGTATCAAATTCCTGAAAAGAGAGTACTTGAAATAAACAGGGTGTTTATGGTTAAGTAAAGTTATATCTTGTCTCATAGCAGACAAAATCATCTTTCTCAACGTTGGCTGGTTCCCTTATAGTAAGAATAATTTGAAAGTTGGCTATTTATGGGGTATTAGGCAAGACCTGCGCTTGCCGGCCTGTTCACGAACTGACAGGTGAAAACCAGACCGCAGATGCCAAGCAGGGAGTAGCTTCAGTCAAAAAATCATTGCGGCCTGGTGGTGATCCCACGCAGCCTTTACCGGTCATTCTGGGCATCAACACACGTCGAACTTATTTTCAGGCTGCTACTTTATTCTTCAAACGCGCTGAGGAAATCACCGATGAGGGTTTGTTGGTCAGGCTGATGGATCCAGATATCATCATGACTACCTTTGAAGAACACTACGTTGACGCCGCACAGGGAACGGTCAACAAACTGCTGGCTGCGCTGGAAAAAGTGCACCTGGGCTGCGTCAAACTTGGCTGGACCAAGGATGCTTGTCCGATTACTTCTGAAATGCGTGATTGGGTGAAATCCTTTCGTGATGATAACGACGTACGGATGCCGAGGTTCGGCTACAGGTCTGAAGATGCTGAGAGAGTGGTTGCCTATTTGAATAACAAAAACTCTGTATACGCGTTACCAGTCGAGCTGGCGCTGCACTGTGGTCTACGGGAAGACGAGATTGCTGGTTTGAAAGGCGAAAATATCGATGTGGAACAAAAGCTACTGCATATCACCGGCAAAGGTGGTCGGTATCGCCCGGTGCCAATCCCAGAAGACTTGCTTTGCAAATTGAACAGGTCCAAACAATACCTATTCACTCCCAGCGCTTCATGGCGGGCTGGTTTCCGGCGAACGGTGAGAGATGCCACGCGTGCTCTCGGGATTGAAATCAGCGGAGTTCATCGGCTGCGGACAAATTTCGCCCAAGAGAAATATCTGGATTTTCTAGCGCAAGGTATAGATGAACGGGAAGCTCGTTTAAGAGTGTCAGAGCTACTTGGACATGCCCGGATTGATGTGACGTATAAATATGTTCCGAAGGGGTTCGTACCCGCGATCATTTCGGAGTGAGCGGTTATACTTAAAGCATGATCGAGGTTACACCTTCTGTAAAAATTGAGGAAAGCGAAATTCAATATGATTTCATCCGCGTGTCTGGTCCTGGAGGCCAGAATGTAAATAAGGTCGCCTCTTCTGTTCAACTTCGTTTCGATATTCGCAATTCCCCCTCACTGGAACCGGATGTCAAAGAGCGCTTGATCAAACTGGCCGGCAGTCGTGTAACTGAGGATGGTATTCTGATCATCGAAGCCAAGCGTTATCGTACCCAGGATCAGAACCGGTTTGATGCCAATCAACGGCTAATTTCGTTGATTCAAAAGGCATTAGAAAAGCCGAAAGTTCGTAGAGCCACCCGCCCGATCCAGCCCCAACTGGCAGCCTGCTGAACTTCTTCGATGATGGCGGAATCAACATAGATGGTCATTGTCTAACACTCCTGCAAAGTTGGGCTCAATTATATCCTGTTCCAGGAGTTGGTTAGGAAAGGACACCATTAATCGAAAACGCACATCCCCTGTGCATTGACGGGACGTGCGCTTCTGTTTCCTTCCAATGCAGGTAGCAAACTAATCTGTCAGATCGTCGATCTCCGCGGTGGGTGCATTTTCTTTTACAGATGCGATGCCGTTCTCCATGGCGGATTTGGAAGAATACATCTCACTGTGACCAATGGGTTCATTGTTCTTGGCTTTCAACACGAAATAAGGTTCGCCTTTCTTGGACTCAAGGCGCTCAAACTGAGCGTCAATTTTGGCGTTCTTTCTAACCGAATCGATGCCATTCATGGCACCGGATTTGCTGGTGTAGCGTTCGCTGGTGAGGATGATGCGTCCGTTAGGAGCTTTCAGATTGAATAGGTATTGCCCTTTGCTTTCTTTCAACTCAAATTTTGCTGCCATTTCGATCTCCTTTAAAAAATTATCATTTGTTCAGCTTACTTATTATTATACAAGGGGAGTTGAAAGAAACAAGCCTAGCAAATAATGATGAAATATTAATAAGGGAGCGAGGGTATACTTGAATCATGATCGAAGTGACTTCTTCTATCAAAATTGAAGATTCCGAACTGCATTTGGACTTCATCCGTTCTTCCGGACCGGGCGGACAGAATGTCAACAAGGTCGCCACGGCGGTGCAACTGCGCTTCGATGTCGCACACAGTCCTTCCCTGCCGGAACAGGTGCGAACTAGGTTGATGCAGATCACGGGTAACCGTTTGACCAAGGATGGTATATTGGTGATCAACGCCAACCGCTACCGTACCCAGGATGCCAATAAAGAGGATGCTATTAATCGCCTGATAGCATTGCTCCGTGAAGCAGCGCACCCACCGCGCAGACGTAAAGCTACTTGCCCATCCCGCGCGGCAGTAGAACGACGTCTGGAGAAAAAACGCCGTCAGGCATATAAAAAAAACCAGCGACGTTCAAGGGTTTCTGATTACTTTTAAATATCCGAGACCAACTAATAGATCAGATCAAATCAAATAGGTTTCATTAATCGATAATTCCAGAATTTCGATTAATATTTCTCATTTCAAAATCTATATATCTCCATAAGATAGTGAAGCTGCCACCGGTGAAATTGACCTTTGCTGTACATACAAATGGTCCGAATGCTGAAGTTGATATTGGGAATCCATTAGCTCTATCGTTGGAA
>JAAZNC010000038.1 GCA_012798455.1 Chloroflexota bacterium
AAGTTCAAATTTTAGCCTCACCATCTCTATATTCTCTCTCCAGAATGACTATAATAACAATATGAAAAAAAGATGCCAGTGGGCACAGGATCCGCAGTTCCATCCATACCATGACATTGAATGGGGTGTGCCGGTGCATGACGACCGGACGCATTTCGAATTTCTGGTGTTGGAAGGCGCACAAGCCGGGCTTAGTTGGGCAATCATTCTGAAACGACGGCAGGGGTATCAACAAGCCTTTGCGAACTTTGATCCCGAAGTGATCGCCCAATATACGGATGAGGATTTCAATCGGTTGATCCAGACCCCGGAAATTATTCGCAATAAACTCAAAATAAATTCCGCCATCCATAACGCTAAAAGATTTCTGGAAGTGCAAAAGGAATTTGGGAGTTTCGACACCTATATTTGGCAATTTGTCGGAAATAAGCCAATCATCAATAGGTGGGAGCATATAAACCAGCTTCCGGCAGTGACCAAAGAATCCGAGACCCTCAGTAAGGACCTCAAGAAAAGAGGTTTTACCTTTGTCGGACCGACCATCATATATGCACATATGCAGGCAGTCGGTATGGTAAACGACCACGAAGTGTCCTGCTTTCGCTATAAAGAAGTGCAGGGTTATTAACAGATTATTTACTCTTTATTTCATTATTTCGTGAAGCAGCGCCAGGGTGGCCTGTTTGGGGTTCAAGAACTCCTGGTTGACCGGCCCAACGCAAGCCGGGCAACCCCAGGCGCATTTACAATCTCTAATGACAGAACAAGCATCCTCCAGAAGGTGGGTGTAAGCATGATAGAGATGTTCTGAAAGACCGATGCCACCCGGAAAAGCATCATACAGCATGATGACGGGCAGATCGCCGACCTGTTTCCAGGCGGACTCAATGAAAAGCCCCAGATCGCGCAAATCACACATCAAATAAAGCGGAGCCAGATGGGAAAGCACGTATCCCAATCCGCTCAAACCGGAACGGATGCGCACGCTCTGTTCCACGCGGCGATGGCATTGTTCGCACAGAGTAACCAGATTGGAGGGTTGGTTAGCCTGGGTGAGATCATCAAAGGTGCGGAAGGGTTTTTTATGGTGCACATGTAATTTGATTCCAGCAGATGGCTTCCTACCGCACAATGAACACTGGTGCCCATCGCGCTGCAGGATATGCTGCCTGATATGCTCCCAATCCGCCCCGTAATCATTGGGATCGCTGAACCACAGCTCATTACTGCGTAAGATATTCAAGGTCTGGTCAGAAAAAAGCATCCAGAATGCCTGGGTATTAAGGGTAGAAGGGGGCAGATCCAGGGGCAGGGTTTGCAGTATTTCGTTGGAATTCCAACTCACCCGATCATAGCCGATGACCTGAGT
This sequence comes from Chloroflexota bacterium, assembly GCA_012798455.1. Lineage (GTDB taxonomy): Bacteria > Chloroflexota > Anaerolineae > Anaerolineales > Anaerolineaceae > UBA4781. The sequence continues at coordinate 1,370 of JAAZNC010000038.1, forward strand.
GGTCACATCCACATTACCGAAATATACCGAACGGCTCTTTTGTTCATCGCGGGTGATGATCTCGGCGATCTCGATATCTTGCTGCTCTTTGGGATTGGTGTAATAGTCGAAGTCCCCTTTCTGCAAAAAGACCTTATGTTCCGGCAGGGATAGATCGCGAACCCGGTAGGATTCGCCTGCTTGTAGATAGATCGCGCCCGGGTGTGCCATCCACAGCACACTTTCGCTATCCACTTCTCCGATCTTGTTGTTCTTTCCAGCATGCTCTACCAGCAGATCAAAGGGCGCCGTCGAAATGCTGCGAATGGAGATCTCGGCGGATGGATAGGCTTCGCCGATCCAGAAATAACGCTGCTCTTTTTCAATCAGGTCACCCTTGATACATAGAACATCCAGGTACTGTTTCAGCTCATCCCATGAAAGACTACCATAGCTGTCGCCGGGGTTGATCGGCAGTTCATAAGCAGCACAGCGCAGTTGGTTGAAGAGGATCAGGGGATTGTGGGGATTGATGAGGGGTTGTTCGGGAGAGTTATCCAGAATGAAAGCCGGATTTTGCAAGATGAACTGGTCCAGGGGATCCATGGATGCAACGAAAACTGCCAGAGAATCCTTTTCTTTACGTCCGGCGCGCCCGATCTGCTGAAGGAACGAAGCGATGCTGCCGGGATAACCCAGCAGGAGCACACAATCCATGCCACCGATATCCACTCCCAGTTCCAGGGCGTTGGTGGCGACCACCGCGCGATAAGCACCGCTCTTCAATCCCTTTTCGATGCTCCGGCGCTCGGTAGGCAGATACCCGCTGCGATAGCCGAACAGAGAATCCTTCGGAAAGAGTCCTTGCGATCTGCGCAAGATGAGTTCCACCGAGCGCCTGGAGCGGGCAAAGATCAGGGTTTGTAAATTGCACTGGAGCGTTCTGGCAATGATGTTCAAACCTTCTTCGAGAATTCCTTTGCGTACACCCAGTTCTTCATCCAGCATCGGTGGATTGTATAGGACGATGTCTCTGTGCCCATGGGCAGCTCCGTCCTCATGAATATGAGTAAAGGGACGTTCAATCAGCTTTTCAGCGAAGGCGCGCGGGTCATGGATGGTGGCACTGGTACAAATAAAAAGGGGATTCCCGCCATAGAATTCAACGATGCGCAGCAATCTGCGGATAACATTGGCAAAATGGGAGCCAAAGACCCCTTTATATACATGCACTTCGTCGATTATGATGAAACGCAAACTGGAAAGAAATCTTTTCCAGGCAGTGTGGTGCGGCAGGATGCTGATATGCAGCATATCCGGATTGGTCAATAAGAAAGTAGAGTTATTGCGTATAGCTATTCTTTGAGAGTTGGGAGTATCACCATCATAGATAGCAGCATTCCCAGGTTCTTTTAAATAATTAAACCCATCCTGAAATGGGCTGAGTTGGTCGTTCGCTAAGGCTTTGGTAGGGTAGAGCAGCAAAGCAGTGGCATCTGGATCGTGCAGCAGTTCCTGAAAAAGGGCAAGCTGGTAAACCAATGATTTTCCACTAGAAGTACTGGTAGATAGAATGATATTTTTGAGATCATGAATAGCTTGGAGTGCCTGGGCTTGATGGGAGAATAACGAAGGAATATTGATAGAAATGCAGTATGAACGAAGAACTTCAGGAAGATTATCAGGAAAGTCTTGCTGGAGGGCAGGGGAGGCAGGGATGGTATGGATCGAAGAAATGTTCTCCCTGATGCCATCATAATTCAAGCAGGTGGCAGGTCCGATTGCAAATTCAGGAGTATTTTGTACATTTTGCATGGTAATTAGTATATTGATTTGAGTAAGTTTATTATAAAATACAAGGAAGCGGATAATCATCAACAAACCCTATCATGTTAGATTATTTTTTTTCAATTACTAAACACGGAGCAAACGATGAAAGTTAAAGAGAGTAAAAAGACAAAGTATTCCAACAAAACCTTTCTGGTACTGATCCTATTTTTATTCATGTTGCTACACCAAACCGATAAACTATTGATCAATCCGATGGGGGAGATGGTGATCAACGAATTTCAACTCACGGATACGCAATGGGGCACGATTGCAACTGCTGCTTTAGTCGTAGGTGCAGTTTTCTACCCAATCTGGGGCTATTTATATGACAGGTATTCGAGAGGAAAATTGTTGGCGTTAGCTTCATTCATCTGGGGTGCCACTACCTGGTTTAGCGCCATCGCACCCAATTTTCACTTGTTCGTGATCTCGCGGGCCTCTACCGGTATTGATGACTCCAGTTATCCAGGTCTTTACAGCTTGATTGCCGATTATTTTGTGCCAAAAGTGCGCGGCAAGATCTATGGACTGCTGCAGTTGACCATGCCATTGGGCTACATGGCTGGTTTGGTGCTTTCCACTACCGTGGCAGTCAGCATGGGATGGAGAAATATCTTTTATGTCACTGGCGGGTTGGGAATCTTATTATCGTTGATCATCTTCTTATTCGTAAAGGATATTCCGCGCGGGAAGAGCGAGCCCGAAATGCAGGAACTTACAGATGTACCAGAATTACGGAAATTCCATTTTGAATGGAGTAAGGTAAAAGACATCCTGAAAAAACCAAGCTTGTTATTCATGTATCTGCAAGGATTCTTTGGTGTTTTCCCATGGAACACCATCGTCGCGTTCATTTTTATTTATTTAGGTCAGGAACGGGGATACAGCGATACACAAGTATTGATGACCATGGCACCTGCCATTCTGGTACTGGCATTAGGATACCCGATTGGGGGAATACTGGGAGATTATTTCTTCTCGAAAAGCAACAAAGGCAGGGCATATGTGGCCATGGTCGGTGTGATCTTGGGCGCCGTTCTCTTATACATTACCTTGAAAATTCCAGTAGAAAATGCCACTCTATTCGGGATCATGCTGGCATTCACCGCTATGTTCATTCCTTTTGCTTCACCGAATGTCACTTCCATCGTCAATGATATTACCTTACCTGAAATGCGCAGCACGGCACTGGCAATCCAATATTTCATTGAATCAAGTGGTGCGGCTTTGGCACCACTGATGACCGGTATCATTTCCGATTCACTGCGAGCGTCTGGAAATCCTTCACCAAGAGGTAATGCCATCCTGCTGATCTGCAGTATTACGTGGGGATTGTGCGGAATCTTCTTCTTTATCACCTCAAAATTCATCGATAAAGATATCAAAAGCCTGCGTGCCACCATGCATGATCGAGCGGAAGCGATCGTGGAAGAAGGAAAATAACAATATAAATAATTTTTGGAATCAAAAACACCGGATTGATACGTCCGGTGTTTTTATTTTTCTACGAATGTTTTCTAATGTTTTATGGATTGATCCGATCCAACCAATATGTCAATATTTCCTCTGCCGGTTTGCCATGAATAGAAGCAGAATAATCGTTGATCTTTAGAACTGGGAAATATCCACGCGTGATCACGCCTGAGATCCAGGAACGTTGGTTGATCATGCGCAGCAACGCCAGATACACATCTGCTTGTTCCTGCACATCCACCGTAAGCCCGGCATCGGCGGAAAGCTGTGGATCTAGTTCAGTATACTCATCACAATTGATATTGAAAGATACACACCCTTTGGCAGAACCATTGATAGAAGGGACATTCAACCCCAGAATAAGCGGCTTTTGGATGGAAGTGTAAAAATTATAGATCTGTGAGTCCAATGCCAGCGCGGCACTTTGTGTAAGATCGTTCAGAGAGGGATCGTCCTGAGCGGATAACTGGGGAGAATATTGTAAGTAGATAAAGTCAAATCGATCCAACCAAGACGGTAAATTGGCGGGATCAGAATTGGCAGGCAGGGCAAAGCCCAATTGACCTGAATATTGCTGGCGGATGGTATCAATCAGGGAAGTCAACTTCACATCCATGTCGGAAGGGAGATTATAGGAGCCTGATTTCAAGAATGGTAGCAATTCGTCACCACCAATAATGAAGGCTTCTGTATTGTTTTGTGAAGCCATGTGCACGAAGTTCAAAATGAATTGCTGGTAATTGTCAAACCAGATATGCCACCAAAAATAATCCTGGTAATTTTTTGAAAAAAGCGTTTCAGCATCACTGTTCAGATAATGAACCTGTGGGTAAAGTGCTATGTTTAAACCGGAGGCTTTTGCCAGATAGATATTAGTGATGTGGTCATTCCAGAAGAGATCCTGGCGCGGATCAAAATAATAAGAGTCATTGGATTCATCATATGTCCAAGTGGGATCATAATAGATCCAATTGAAATTATCTACTGCCAAGTCGATAAAACCCAAACCGAGAAAAGGCTGCCCATTGTGAGAAAAATTGGAGTTGATCTCCGCGCCAGCTACAAAACCTGCCTGCTGCTGAATATTCTCGATGCGCAGATCATACAGATTGCTAACCGGTTGGTAGGAATTCCAGATTAAAATCTGGTCAGTTATAGCATTAGCAGAAGTGATAGTAGCAGTAGTGGTATTGGTGCTTGAAAGGATACCCTGTGAGATATCGCATTGATCATTACGGCAATAACGGTAAGTAGCATTCATCAAAATATCCACTGGATTATAAATGGTCAACAACCATTCGTTGTTCCCCAACGCCCACATGGGAAGCGGTTCCATCCAAACATATGGGTTGATCTGTAAAGAAATGGTGTCAGTGGTTGGCGTAGTTTGTGGGACCGTTACTCGAACGGTGAGCGGATCTTCATCTCCCACCAACCAGGTGGTAATAGTGTCGTTAACAGTGACATCATGATCTGGGATGACCAGCTGGCGGGTGCGCAGACTGCCATCCTGCTTCCGTTCGGCATTCCAAAAACCATCACCAAGAGAATATTTATAATGTAGGTCCAACCCGACCGGTAAACTGAGTGTAATGGAATAGGAACCATCCTCATGATAGATCATAATAGGAGCTCTGGATGCGATCACACTGCAACCAGCTTCCAATTCGGAAAATGTATTACCCAAGGATAGTGTATTGCCCAAAAAACGCAGGGGGGCACCTTTAATTGTATTTGAGGGCGTTTTTACGTTAAACGTTACATTCACATACTGAACCGGCTGCATACTAAAGATGGCAGGGGTTTGGGCATCTTTGGCGATCAGCGCATTCTGTTGGAACACCTGATATTCACCGGAAGGGGAATAAGCTACCAGGTGTTGTTCTCCTACCGGCACGCCATCGATCGAAAAAGAACCATCCGCAGCGGTATAAGTGGTCAGCCCAGCAATACTAACCATGATGGAAGGAATTGGGTTGTTATTGGCTGCATCCACAATGTACCCGGAAAGTTGTCCAAATGATCGATCTTGCGGATTGCCATCCCATGAGATAACAGTATCTCGGATGACTCTGGGTTCATTGATGACAGCCATGCGATAACGTACATCTACCCCCTGGCTGTTCCTCTCTATCATTACAGGTGAAGTAGTCAGGATGAAGCGGTATTTCACTACCGAATCGATGGGCAAGGGAAGACGAACATAATAAGTGGTTTCCCCTTTTAAACTCATCTCATAACGGATAGGGTTGAAATTCAAACAGCTTACCTCATCCAGAATTTCCAACTGCAAAATGGTATTCTCGGGAATTGCAGCAGGTAGCGTAGCTTCAAAAACCACTTCGGCATAGATCGGATCAGGTGAATAATCTTGCACTAGAGAGGAGCATCCTGATAAAGTAACCAGTATACTGATAACGAAAAGAAAAAATAACCACGGGCTATTCCTATGATTTGAGTTCATGATTAATTTCCTGGTTTTCTTATATTATTCTTTTATTATAGTATTTTCACTGGCAAGTAAAGAGGCGATTTTCTCAGCCTGGGTGGATAAGCTACCCAATACTCCATTGACGAAACGCGGTGATGAATCAGAGCCATACACTTTGGCTAATTCAACCGCTTCATTGATAGCAACTTTTATTGGAGTGATCTTGGAAATTGCAAATTCCCATAGTGCAATGCGAATGATGTTCTTATCGATGGAAGATATTTGATCCAGCGGCCATTCGGGAGCGTTTTCTGCGATCAATTGATCCAGTTTTAGGCTGACAGGAATAACACCATTCATGATCTGGCGTGTAAAATCAACCAGTCCTTCATCCATAGGATCTTCCTGCAAGCGATTGGTCAATATCTCTCCTGCGGGATGTCTGGATAGGTCAAATTCATAGAGAACTTTCAATGCCAAAGCTCTGGCTTCTGTTCTCGGTTTCATATTTCGATCAGGCGATTTCTTTCTTTCTTAACTCAATATCCTCTATATGGATATTGACACTTCCGACATTCATACCAACCAGTTCTTCAATGGAGCGGCTGACCTCTTCCTGTACCTTGTGCGCAGTTGCACGTAGATCAACATCGCGGTAAAGTACCAGATACAGGTCGATATAGACGGTATGGTCCTCTACATCGATCTTTACTCCCTCGGAATAATATTTCTTAACCAAGTCATCCAATCCAGCCGGTCCGGATGCCATACGACATACGCCTTGAACTTCGAGCGCTGCCAGGCGGATCATGGTTAGGATAACATCAGGGTCTATGGTTGTATTCCCAAGCGATTTTTCGTAAGTATCCATCGAATCTCCGTTTTGTGGATTCATGTTGCTCCAATTATAACCCGGTTCTGTGCAGATAGTTTTTCTCGAATGGGTAATTCAATTCCAATAGGGCAGGGTGGCAGTAGCATAGGGCAACAGCGCCACACGCTTGCCTTCTGGAGAAATTTGTTCATAGAATTGATCCAGTGAACTTATCGGGTTGAACAACAACCGGCGAACCAGCTCATCTGGCATGCTGGATTGCAAGTACAGAGCGAACTGCAGACCCTGGCGTGCGATAAGGTAGGCTTTATGCGGACCAATTTGAAAAGGTATTTTACCAAATGCTTGCATTACCTGGGTAAAACTATGTTTTCCATGCATAAATTGGAAAAACTGTTGATTCCCAGGTCCTTCGCGACATTCTGCTACCAACAGGATACTTCCACCGGGTTTACAGATCGCAGCTGCATTGGTGAGCCCTTTTTGAGCTTGATATAAGTTGATATCCTTGGGGTATCCTCCAGCAGAAGCGATAACCACATCATACAGTGGTTCAATTTCAACCTGGCAGAGCTGTTTGCTTATTGGAATGCCCTCCTGCATCACGGTGCGCGGAGAATCCCATAAAATATGCCGTATCTCTTTCTTATAATCCATGATGGCATTCAAACAGGCAGTAATATGTATCATATCCCCAATTTCTTCCAAATCCTGTCGCATGGGATTCCTTTGATACTCACCTGATTCAGTATAGGGTTGTAATAGTAGTTTATGGTTCGTTTGGATGGTGGCACGTCCTGCCAGCCCGATACCGGCAGTTTTAGCTCCCCCTGAAAATCCCATGAAATGATGCGGTTCGATATTACCAAGGGTGATGCGGACATCAGTTTCCATAAATAATTTATTGATGAGTACCGGTGTGCCTTGCGTTGTACTACCGAGATCCACCAATTGCGCCATGTCATCGCAATCATGGGAGAGAATGCGATAGGTGGTAATAACTTCGGAAGGAAGAAAACTACCAAATTCATCTGGTGTAACGGGTTTATGCGTGCCTGTGGCGATTAATATCACTATACGCTCTCTGGTAATTCCCATTTCTTCCAGATAGTGGAGCAGAGGCAGAAGCAGAATATCATATCGTACTGGACGAGTTTTATCGTTTACAGCAATAGCGACACAGGCGTTTTTTATATTTGGGAGTGGATTATTATGCAGGATTTGATACACATCGCTAGCATTGATCGCTTTCAGATCAGATTCAGGGGGATACCAGACATCCAGACCGGATGTATTTTCCGGGATTGGCATATCAATCGTGGTATTCCCATACAATAATTGCATCATTTTGCCATTTTTCATATTAATATTTGTTGTTTTCGCATAGTTTATATCATTATTTAGTATTACGCGTCTAAACGTCATTCGCGGATAGATATTTTTTATTTTTAAACATATAAATATCACAAATACTAATATGTTTGTCAAATCGTTTTTTCCACATGGCATCCACCGTTATTATACGATCAAATATCATGACAAAGTTGTATAGTGGGGGAGTACGATACATTTTTATGTTTATTCCCAGAATTAGAATGATTCCGAGTTAATTTTTATTAATTACTGCAGAAAACTGTGAAAAGTCGACGAAATTCTCCGTTGAAGGGGAGAGAAAATTATGCTAAAATCATGTTATGGTTTCGATAAGTACTATTATAGAAAGCATAATACGAATATAACTGAGGTGCTCAAATGCATAAATTTAACAATATTGATTCCGCCATTGAAGCATATCTCGAAACGATACGGTTGGCGAGATCTGAACATACTTTCGTCACCTACCATAATGCACTAAATAATTTTAGAACTTGTCTGGATAAAAACAATATCGATGTAGAGAACGAAACAGTAGAGAGTATCGATGCCGATATGATCGCTTTATATGCCAATTACTTAAAGAAATATGCTGCAACTACAGAACAACTATATTTGACAGCCGTAAAGGGATTTTATGATTTTCTGGCTGCGGAAGAAGCTGCGGATATCAACCTGCCGAAAGTAAAATTGCTGATCAAACAAAGAGCCCGTCGACCCGGTAGACGTATTCCACAATTTCCTGCTGATGCCATTTCTACCCTGCTTGAATATTACGAGAAAAAACATACCAATAACAGCACCGAACCAGAAATAATGCTACGCGAATTAAGAGATAAATCCTTTCTGATCACCCTGGCGGATACTGGGTTACGTGTCCATGAGGCTTGCCAATTAAGACGCGGTGATATCGATTGGAATGAAGGGAAAGCTCTTATCATCGGTAAGGGTGACAAACAAGCTATCGTACGATTCTCTAGCCGTTCTCTTAGGGCATTAAAAGCATATTTGCAGGCTCGCTCTGATCTGGACGGCAAATCTGGACGACCTTTGACCTCACTGCCCTTATTTGCCCGGCATGACAAAGGGGCTGGAAGCAAAGTAAAACCGATCACGCCCACCACTGGAAGAAATATTGTGCAAGAACGGGTTGCAGAGGCATTAGGAGATGAGGTAGTGGGCACGATCACTCCGCACTCCTTCCGCCATTATTTTGTTACCCGTGTCCTTCTAACCACCGGTAATCTGAAATTGGCACAAAGCCTGGCTCGCCATCAAAATATAGCTGTTACCCAGCGCTACGCTCACCTGGCGGACGATGAATTGGACAGCGGCTATTGGGAAGTATTTGAAGAAAAATAGTAAAATTCAAAGCGTTCAAAGTCGATCGGAAAAGATAATGAAAAATGATATTTTTAAAACCCTGTTCTTCTTAGCCCGTCCGGCTGCCGGAAAGAGTGAAATCATCCGTTATTTGGAGGGATTACCTGAAAATGAGCGCAAAGAACGTTTCCATATCGGAAAGATGATTGCATTGGATGATTTCCCCATGCTGTGGACTTGGTTTGAAGAAGATGATCTGCTGGAACAGATGGGAAAGCCACGGCTACACACCGATCAAGAAGGATACTTTAAATATCCCTACCTGTGGGACGTATTGGTCAAACGGATCGGTCTGGATTATCAAAAACTAGCGCGAGATGTGGATTTACAAGATGCTACCGTGATCATTGAATTTTCCAGGGGAAAAGAACATGGAGGATACCGGTCTGCATTCCAACATATCGATCCCTGGTTGGTAGAAAACGCCGGAATTCTATATGTGGATGTATCATGGGAAGAGTCGCTACGAAAAAATAGAAAACGCTTCAATCCTGATAAACCTGATAGCATTCTCGAACATGGCATTCCGGATAAAAAACTGAAGCATATGTATTATGAAACCGATTGGAATGAAATAACAACAGCCTCTCGAAATTATCTGGATATCGCCGGCAGACAGGTTCCCTATGTCGTCTTCGATAATGAAGATGATCTGACAAGCCAGATTGATAGACGGTTTGTGGAACAACTGGATAGCTGCTTTTTGAAACTTTGGCAGCTCTATATTCACTGAAATTGATCTGTCTTGTAATGATCCGGTCGTTTATTGAATACATCCCGACGCACATATTGCTCTTCTAGCACTGCATTTAAATGCGCTCCTACCAGTGTAATGAAGCTGATCAGGTAGATCCAGAACATCAAGGCTACTACGGTTCCAAGCGAGCCATAGATCAATTCATATTGTATATAACCCAAGTTTATCAACCAAGAAAACACCTTAGATGCGAACTGCCATCCGAGGGTTGTAAATGCAGCAGCAATAAACACTCCCTTCATGCGAACCTTTTTCTTGGGTGCATAACGATATAGGACAACGAACAAGATAAAAGAAACGATGATGGGAAGAATCTGCAGGAAATATTTCCATAAAGTCGAATCCTGCAACAGGCTACCATCCCACAATCTGATATCGAATTTTGGAAGAACAGTGATAACAGTACTGCTAAGGAGAGAAAGCGCGAACATGACCGCCAGGATCAGTACAATGCCGATGGCAATAGCACGATCTTCAAAAAAATTGCGACGTGGAGCGTTTTGAGCTTTATTGACATTACGAGTAAGGATCGAAAAGAATGAAGAGCTTGACCATAGAAAACCGATCACGCCGATAGAACCGGTAGCGCCACGTAATTGGATCACCTGCTGCAAGTTAGCTTCGATCAGTGAGTGGGCTGTCGGAATTACACTGGTAGCAATCTCGATCACTTCGCGGTAAGCTTCATCATTATTCAGTAAGAAACTACCAAAGCCGATCAGCAATAACAAAAGTGGAAAGATAGAAAAAAATGCATAATAAGACATAGCAGCAGCTGCCTGGGTTGCCTGCGATTTCCCCAACCTATCCAAAACGATGCGAAAAATTCTGACCCACCCCTTGGATTTGCGATTCAACTTACGATAAGCTATACGCAATTTGATCATTATCTTCGAATGGTCGAACTTAGCCATCAGCTTGTTCTTTGAGTAATTCTGCGTAAGAAATACATCATCGCCATATTCACAAACAGAATAAATCCCGGACTTACCAGAAATTTATTCTGTTTGCTTTAGTATAACTTGACTATTTGTATCTTTCCCGAATCTCGGCACTGACATAGTCCAGAATCATCACTGTGATGGCAATGAACCAGACCGCAATGCCAGCGGAACGATAATCGAGCAAACGGATCCACTGCTGCAACAGGAAACCAATACCACCGCCACCTACAAAACCAATGACAGTGGACATACGAATGTTAATATCCCAACGGTAGATTGTGAATGATACAAAAGGTGGCACAATCTGTGGGATGACTGCGTAAACGATAGTTTGCAACCAGTTTGCTCCAGTAGCCTGGATGGCTTCAATAGGACCGGGATCAATGCTCTCAATGGCTTCTGAATACATTTTTGCCAGAGCTGCAATGGAGTGCACCGTCAACGCAATAATACCGGCAAAGGGTCCCAACCCAACCACGATGGTGGCAATGATAGCCCAGATCAGCGGTTCGATGGAGCGGATCACATTAAGAATGGTGCGCACGATATAATAAATACCGCGTGTGATTGCATTCTGAGACATCAGATTCCGGGCTGCCAGGAAACAAATGGGAATAGCCAGAATGACACCAAACAGGGTCGCCATCATACCAATGATGATGGTTTCAATCATCTTTTCAACAGCTAGCTTGAATTCATCACTGAGTTGTGCCTCCCCCACACTGAGCAATTGCCTAGCTTGGATTTCCCAGATCCTATTCTCGTCTGCAATAGAAGAGGATATCAGACGGTAAGGCATGATAATATCCAATACAAAGTTCCCATCTTGATCTGGCATGATCTTTACGTATTCGCCTGCCTGGCGTTGACGAAATTCATTACCATTGGGATCTTTCCACCAGATCTCCACTTCCGGATCAGTATTGAAATTCCCTCCGACCAGGTGGTATTCCGTGCCGGGAGTTCCGTCAACTTCGGTAGTATTCCCACAAGTAGGAGAAACAATAATATAGGGCTCATCAACGGAAGCCTCTGCCATAGGTATTTCTTGATCAGTACAAGGTGATTGAACATATGCGATCACAGTCTGGATATCTTCTGGGCGTTCAATGGCTTTTTCCCATGGCCAGAGCAATCTTCCAATCGTTGGTAATGCCGCATCAGCTTGAGAGAAAAAATCACCGGGATCGATATCGCCAATTTGCCATCCTAATAAGAAAAATACTGCCAAAACAAAAAAAAGTAAGCTTGAACCATAGGAACGGCTGCCCTTGTTACTCTTCTGTGCGGTGAGATATGCATCAATAATGATCCAGACATAAAGGACAATAACAAGGATTGCAACAACTCGCAAAATTGGGGAAAGATAGAAAGCTTTTGAAATAATCGTTTTTAGATCGTGATAGCGTCTGCCTTCTTGATATATACGCCAGGCAAGCAGTCCCCCGATCGTTAGAAAACTGGGTAATATCGTCAAGCCACGTTTGTAAGCACGTGTCAAGATTTGCCCTAAACCCGGAACAATGGCAGAAACAACGGAAGCAATAAATGGAGGAACTATACTTTTCTTTTGCGGCTCGCGAGTAAATGAATTTTGTTTTTTCATCGTAATATCCTTACCATCCTCTACCCCAATGATCCTTCCAGATTCCCACCCACACGTTCAGCTTCCTGTCCATAAATATTCTTGAACTCTTCATCGGTCATAGCTTTGATATCCTTCTTAGACCCATGGTAAACGATTTCCCCATCACGTAATCCAATTACTCTGCTAGCATAACGTTGCACAAGATCCAGGTAATGTAAACTGCAGATCACCGTGATCTTATCTTCTAGATTAAGTTTTTCCAGGTTGGTCAATATGGAATGGGCTAAGACCGGATCCAAACTGGCAACGGGTTCATCGGCAAGGATCATCTTGGGGTCCTGCATCAATGCTCGTGCAATTCCTACCCGTTGTTGTTGCCCACCGCTCAATTCATCTGCTCGTTTGTGTGTTTGATCTTCAATATCCAATCGATCGATGATTCTGCGGGCTTTCTCTCGATCTTTCTCCGGGAATTTGCCCATCATACTTGAAAACGTTTTAGAGTAACCCAAGCGCCCTGACATCACATTTTTCATGACGGAAGAACGTCTAACAAGATTAAAATGTTGAAAGATCATACCGATCTCACGACGTACACAGCGTAATTCTTCCCCTTTTATATGAGTGATATCTCTCCCATTCCAAATGAGCTTGCCTTCGGTTGGTTCAATCAAACGGTTGATGCAACGTAACAATGTCGATTTTCCTGAACCGCTTAAACCGATCACCACCAAGAATTCGCCATCCGGCACGGTAAATGATACATTCTTCAGGGCAACAGTTCCATCATCATAGATCTTTGTAAGGTTAATAATTTCAAGCATTGATCATTTCTCCACTTCTTTATTCCTAACCCAATAAAATTATAACCTTAACGTGCATAAAAAAAAGAGAAAGGGGAAAAATCCTTTCTCTTTTTTACTAATTTATTACTTCAATTTAATCAGCAAGTGAAGCGTAATCAATCCCAGCAGCATCCAAAATCTGGCGGAAGGCATCGTAGAAAGTATCGTCGTGCTCTGCCATTCCGGTATATTGATAGGCTTCGTTCATGGCTGCGGCACCTTCTTCAGTTTCGAAGAGATGCAGGAATTCAGCAACCAGGGCAGCTTTGACATCAGCGGGGAAATCGGGGCGGAACTGGAAACCATCATTGGGGATATCAGGTTCGAGGGCAATAACTTTCGTTACATCCATGATATCAGGATAGGTTTCCTCAACCGTGCTGCGCGCATCCACGAAAGTGGTACCGAAATCGCAATCGCCATTATAAACAGCGGCTGCTACGGCATCATGCGAACCGGCATCTACAATCCCACCAAGATCGGTTTCAGGGTCTATACCGGCAGCTTTGAGCATGATGGAGGGGATGACCCACCCACTGGCGCTGGTCTCATCGACACGACAGTAAGTCTTGCCAACAAGATCTTCCAAGGATTCAATACCACTGTCGGTTTTGACGATGAATTGACCATTGTAAGAGGCGCTACCATAACGAGTTGAAACCAACGCGGCATCGGCACAACCTTTTTCATGCGCTAAAACGTATGAGAAGGTTGCCAACGCACCCATGTGAGCCTGCGGTACATCTGCACACATCGCTTCAATAGCAGCTGCATAGCTGGTTGCGACAAACGGTTCAATTACTAAGCCAGTGTCAGCGTAAACCAAATCGGCAACGGTTTGGAAGCTGGCAAGCACGCGCTCAGTTTCCCCTGATGGGACAGCCACGAAAATAATCGGATTCTCTTCGGTTCCGATATTTGCCCAAGGATCGGCTTTCTTCCCGCATGCGGTTAGTGCTAATGCTACAATGACTAACAATGAACATACAGCAAATAACCTATTTTTTGACATTCTAATCTCTCCTTCCAGAATTTTGATTTAATTCATAATATATCACATCGTCACGTTTTTCAAATGGTTTTCCTTAAAATTTGCTTATTGTCGTATTAAAAAATAAAGTATTATCGAAAATTTGAGCGGATTGATCGATTCAGGTCTTTACTTTTAGGCTAATATTCAGCACCCAATCTCCCCTTGACCTTCCATCTTTTATCGCATAAAATAAGTGGTTGCTAATTTGGGTTTCCCAGCGAAGGTAACTCAATTATATAAATTAGAGTGAGAGGCGCAATAGGAAAATGGAAAAAATCGTACTTGAAGCAAAAAAAAGAGAAGTGATTGGTAAAAAAGTAAAGACGTTACGACGTGAGGGAAAGATCCCTGCTGTGATGTATGGGCATAAATTCAATGCTTTGCCAATCGAACTGGATGCACATAGCACCACCCAGGCACTAAGAAAGATAAGTGAATCAACCATCGTCAATATCAGTCTGGATGGAAAAGAACATGCTGCTTTGATCCGCGATCGCCAGATCGATTTTATCAAGGGCAATATTCTGCATCTGGATTTCCAGGTGGTTTCATTGACCGAAAAAATTCGTACTAATGTGCGCATCGAACTGGTTGGCGAAGCTCCTGCAGTTGAAGAATTCAATGCTCTGGTCGTAAGTGGTTTGACCGAAGTCGAAGTAGAAGCCCTGCCACAAGACTTACCGGAAGGTATCAGTGTGGATGTTAGTGTACTTGATGAGATCGGAAAAGCTATCTATGTAAAAGATCTACCAGCTATTGATAAAGTTGAAATTTTGACTGATCCGGAAGAACTGATCGCAATCACATCCGCCGTGAAAGAAGAATCCATTGAAGAACCAACTGAAGAGCTTGCAGTTGAAGAAGGTAATGAACCTGAAGTCATCGAACGCGGAAAACGTGAAGAAGGATCCGAAGAAGAATAGTTAACAATCCATATAAGTCGAAACAAAAAGCGGCTCAATGCCGCTTTTTGTTTTTATGCAATACCTAGAAAACTATGTAGTATGGTAGCCGTGATACCCCAGATCTGGTAACCTTGATATAACTGGTAAAAAATGACTTTTCGAACCTTTCCGTCCGAGGATTGATAATCTTGTAAGTACCAATTTCTCTTTGAGCGCAACCAAGCAAGAGGAACCGTGAATATGGTTTCCACTTCATCGTTCGCTTCCATATCCTTGACCATTTGAGGTTGGATAGAAGCCACAAATGGATAGATATCCAAGCCATAATGCGTCTTAAAAGTCGGTAAACTACCAAGATAATTGATCGGATTTGAACAAATATGGATCTCTTCGCATGTTTCCCGTAACGCAGTGTGGAAGAGGTTGCTATCCCCGGGTTCTGCTGCCCCACCAGGAAATGAGACCTGGTGTTTATGGTTTTGCACGAACTTCGAGCGTTGGGTAAATATAAGCTCGAGCTCTGGTTTATCGATCAGTAATAAAAGCACGGCAGCAGAACCTGATCCATTGAACGGGATCGCTGATATTTTTTGGTCGAGTGATCTTTTAAAATCCTCTATAGAATCCATAGTGAAAAATCAAGCGCCAGTTAAAATAATATTGCAGAAGGGGCACTGACCAATCTCGTCACTGAACCAATTCACATCCTTAGGATCAACCGGTGCACCACATTGCGGGCAGTCAGATGGTAGATTGGTCTTCGAGGTAGTTTGTTCAATATTCTTCTGGGATGCCGTCTGCCATATCTGACTCATCTTCACGTCTTCTGGAACCTGTATTGCAAGCCATGCTTGCAATACAGCAGATTCATTGTTAAATCCCTCATTCTTTAAACGTGAATCAGTGGCTAAAAAAGCTTTATGAAGAAGCTGCCACTGTTTTTGTTCGATCCATACTGAAAAGCCTTTTTTGAATGCAGCCAATCCTCTTTCTGAATTCTCTGTTTTAAGCCAGGCAAAGCCTGCCTGTATCAATAGACGAGGCGACCGTGGAAACTTTCGTTGAATAACCTCATCGAACAATTCCTCGTATAGAAAGGCAGCTTCCTCATATTTTTCATTTTGGTAAAGTTGATTGGCTTTCTGTAGTTTGGGTGGTAATAGTGGATGTCCGGGAATATGCCCTGCTCGTAATATCGGTCTGCCCACAGGTCTGAATGGTCTTCTACGTCTCATCATTTAAACGTCCTCCTCCTGTCTTTTCTTTGGGTGCTTTTTGGATCGATCGGGCAAAGATCAGATACCCGGTATGTGCCACCATTCTATCGGTAGGACGTAAACGATCTTCTTCCGGTTTGTAAAATCTCAGTAAAATCTCACACACATCAACAAATGAAAAATTGTTCCTACGCAGTGCATTCAATAACAGAGAGACCTGATTGACCGTTGGGAGGATACTGCCAAAACTGCCACCTGGACGCAAGGCATTTTTTACCTGATTCACATAATCATGCGGATTCGGTACATCTAAAAATAGAGCATCTACATCGGTCTCATCAAAACCGGTAATAATATCGTGCAATTTGAAATCCACACGTTCCTGCAACTGTAATAAAGCTACATTTTTCTTTGCAAGATTCTGCATTTCTGGTCGATTCTCGTAGCTATAGACATGACCGCTGTCACCCACATAAAAAGCCAACGCCTGGGTAAGTCCGCCGGATCCGGTGCCGGCTTCAATGACACGAGAACCGGGACCGATACCCAAGGTGATCAAGATATAACCAATATCCTTGGGATATAGGATCTGGGTATTGCGCTTGGTGTTAAGCAACATACTGCTGAGCGTCACTGGATATAAATAAAATGGTTTCTCCAGATGACTGAATATCTCACTGCCCCATTCTTTTCCAATCAGATCGGCGTGTTTGATGACGCCACGGTGGGTCTGCAATATTCCATCTTTTTGAAGGCGAAGGATGTAAAAACCGCGCCGCATGGCGGTGAGCTCCACCAAATCTCCCTCCTGGGCAGTATTTTGATATTGAAAGATCAAATCATTCCTCCTTGTGATTTTCATCCGAAGAAACATCTTCGGAGCCCTTATCGATCCAATATATGAATAAGAGAGTCAATATGCTTCCCAGCACACATAATCCCATGTCGAACAATCCGAGTTGCCAGATGTGAAATGCAATGCGATTGCTCAGATAATAACCCAACCAAAAACCGAACCAGGCGAAGAACATGAATAAAACAAATTTACGGAAATTACCACCTATTATCAGATGAAAAAGTGATCCGATGAAAATCGAAATTAGTGAGCCAAAAAGAAAAGCGGGTAAAGTCATTGTATCCTCATTCTAATGATATTTCACCACCAGCAATCACATTTTCTTTATGATATAACACTCCAAATTGCCCCGGAGTGATATCTCGTAGTACGTTTTTCAATGAAACTGTAATATATCCAAGATCATTGTCATTTCTTATAAGGGCTTGCACCGGTCGGGCGCGGTAGCGAATCTTTATATTGTAATTTCTTCTGATCCTACCGGGATCGCCGCTTATCCAGTGTACATTGTGCAATTCAAATCTTTTCTGTCCCAGTTCACTATTAGGTCCTACTACCAATTGGTTGGTAGCAATCTGCTTCCTGACTACGAAATAGGGTTCTGAAGAGCTGATTTGCAATCCTCTACGCTGACCAATAGTATAAAAAGCCAACCCATTGTGACTGCCAATTATATTCCCAATCTTGTCGACAATTTCCCCAGGCTGGATGCTAGTTGGAGCATAACGTTCCAGAAATGTACGGTAATCGAAACCCGATAAGAAACATAGATCTTGGCTCTCAGATAATTTTTCGTGAGGGGAAATTTCTGCATGATATATGTTCTTTATTTCATTTTTTATACTATTTCCTAATGGAAAGATAGTGCGCTGCAAGATGTATTGATCAAGATAAACCAGGTAATAAGACTGGTCCTTGTTGCGATCAGTCCCTTTCATTAACGCGATCCTGCCATCCTGATTGCGTCTGGTACGGGCATAATGACCGGTAGCGATCAAATCTGCATCATACTGCTGCAAAGTTTCAAAAAGGACTTTGAACTTGATATGTTTGTTACAAACTACACATGGATTGGGTGTCAATCCTATTTGCAGTGATCGCAAGAAATAAGTGACAATTGCATTGTAAAATTCTTCTTTACGATCGAGAATGGAAATGGGAAAATGTAATTTCCTAGATAACACATCCAATTTATCCAGAGTAATTTGATTGTTATTCTGCACAACAGGTTGTTCGGAAAATCCTTTCCAGAGATCCAAGTAAACACCCTGCACCTCATAACCCTCTCTGATCAATTTTAAAGCTGTAGTGGAGCTATCCATACCCCCACTCACCGCCAAAATTACTTTTTTCTTACGTCTCATATTGGGAATTGTAACAAGATTTCTAAATTAGCGTAATTTCAATTGATATAATGAGCGAGTGTGAATTTATAAAACAGTGAGACAATTGGATGGAGGTTCGATGACTGCGAAGATCAAATTTGGAACTGATGGGTGGCGTGGAAAGATCGCTGATAATTATACTTTTGAGAACGTGCGACGTTGTGCCCAGGGATTTGCATCTTATCAGATTAAACATGGTAATACAGGAGCATGGATCGTGGTCGGTTACGATAAGCGCTTTCTCTCAGAGCATTTTGCCGCTACCGTGGCAGAAGTTTTATGTGGGAATGGATTCAAAGTATATCTGACCCAAGAAGCTACACCCACTCCTGTCATATCATATGCAGTTATTGACAAGAAAGCTGTAGGTGCGATAAATATCACTGCTTCGCATAACCCACCGGTTGATAATGGTTTCAAGGTTCGTGACCAGCATGGTGGCGCTATCGACCCGCAAGGGCTACTTGAAATCGAAGCATTGATCCCGGATGATCTCAGCCAGATCAAGAAAAAAGAGTATAAAACCGCTCTAGAGGCGGGAGAGATCATGCTCTTTGAGGCAGCTACCAATTACATAACGCATATTGAAAAACTGGTTGATATAGAAGGTATCAAGCGTGCCGGATTCACAATCTTGGTAGATGCCATGTGGGGCAACGGTGCAGGATGGTTCCCACGCCTGCTTGACGGATCCAAAACCGAGGTGATCGAGATCCACAACACTCGTAATCCCATTTTCCCTGAGATGCAACGTCCCGAGCCGATCCGTCCTAATATCGATGTAGGTTTAAACAAGACCACCGAACTAAGAGCGGATGTGCTGTTGATCAATGATGGCGATGCTGACCGGGTTGGCTTTGGGGATGAAAACGGAGTTTTCATCAACCAATTGCAGGCATATGGACTACTGGCTTATTACTTATTGGAAGTGCGCGGTGAACGCGGACCTATTGTTAAAACGCTTTCCACTACCAGTATGCTCAACAAATTGGGAAAATTGTACGATGTGCCAATCTATGAAACCGGAGTCGGTTTTAAATATGTAGCACCTAAGATGGTCGAAACCGACGCCATGATCGGCGGTGAGGAATCAGGCGGATATGCTTTCAAAGGAAATGTACCTGAACGAGATGGCATTTTGGCAGGACTCTATTTTCTGGATATGATGGTCAAAACCGGAAAAACACCATCTCAATTACTGCAAATCCTATTTGAAAAAGTTGGCGCACATTACTATGACCGCATTGATACTGCTTTCAGTGGTGATAAAGAGAGCAAGATCGAAAGAATTTTGAATGCCAATCCCAATGAGATCGGTGGATTCAAGGTAACTGGATTGAATACGATGGATGGTTATAAATTCGAACTGGAAGATGGTGGCTGGTTGTTGATCCGTTTCTCCGGAACCGAACCCAAGATCAGGGTCTATTGTGAGACCACCGATGAGGAACGCATTCCACAAATTCTCAATGATGGATTAAAGATTGCAGGATTAAAATAGGTGCTTCCTCC
This sequence comes from Chloroflexota bacterium, assembly GCA_012798455.1. Classification (GTDB taxonomy): domain Bacteria; phylum Chloroflexota; class Anaerolineae; order Anaerolineales; family Anaerolineaceae; genus UBA4781. Next base: position 21,717 of record JAAZNC010000038.1, read on the forward strand.
CCTATTTGACTCACACAGTCACCTATATGCTGAGCAGTTCAGCAACGATCTACGTGAAGTTGTCCGCCGAGCAAAAGAACATGCTATCGAGCATATCATGGTACCTGGCGAAAACATTTTAAGCAGTCAAACCACTATTAACCTATGCGCAAGATATAAGAATGTACGTATCTATGCCGCCGCTGGCATCCACCCTGAATATGCCGGAAATGAAACCGCTCGACTTGAGACACTGCATGATTTAGTTCAGTCCCCGCAGGTAAAAGCTATTGGCGAGATTGGTTTGGATTATTACTGGATGGATTCTGAAAAAGATGTCCAACAAGAAATATTCATTCAATGTTTAGGATTGGCGTTAAAAACTGAAAAGCCCGTCATCATTCATAATAGAGAATCCACAGCAGATATGCTGGCAATCCTGCGTGATTGGGTAGCGAGTATCCCACAGGGTAATCGTCTGAAGCAATGTGCAGGAGTACTGCATGCGTTCAACGGTGATCGGGATATTATGGAATTTGTAAAACAGAACAGTTTTTTTGTTGGGATTGGCGGGTCGGTAACATTCAAGAATGCCAGGCAGTTACAGGAAGCTATCTTAGAGATTCCGCTTGATAAAATACTGGTGGAGACAGACTCTCCTTACCTCTCTCCTCACCCACACCGTGGTGAGAGAAATGAACCGGCTAATGTTCGTTTTGTTGTACAAAAGATTGCCGATTTATTGGAGATGGATATGGAAGAGGTCGCAAAGATCACAACCAGGAACGCTTTGGAACTCTTTCATATTGAAGGGGTTAAATAAGAGAATGCGCTGGGGGGGAGTTGAACCCCCACGCCTTGCGGCACATGGCCCTCAACCATGCCTGTCTGCCAATTCCAGCACCAGCGCATTAGCGATTGCTATTATAATCGGGTATAA